>NZ_JAYESN010000185.1:0-6337 GCF_034860625.1 Lamprobacter sp. | reverse complement strand
GCACGCGACATGAAATCAGTAGCCTGCCAGTGCTCCGTGAGATCGGACTCATGCGTGCGCTAACAGCCCGTTTAGACGCTGTGACAGAAAAGATTCATCCAGATATTATTCATGCGCATTCGCCAGTGCTCAATGCCATTCCCGCACTGCGCGTCGGGCGTAAGCGAGGCATTCCAGTCGTCTACGAAATTCGCGCCTTTTGGGAGGATGCCGCGGTCGATCATGGAACCAGCCGCGAGAACGGACTTCGCTATCGACTCAGTCGCGTCCTCGAAACCCTGGCGCTGCGTCAGGTCGACCATGTCACGACCATCTGCGAAGGACTTCGCAGCGACATCGTCGGGCGCGGCATCCCAGCGGAGCGCATCACTGTCATTCCAAACGCGGTGGATGCGGAGCAGTTTCAGATCGGCGGTCAAGTCGATGTCTCGTTACAGGCGCAACTCGGACTTTCGGGATGTCGAGTACTGGGTTTCCTTGGTTCCTTCTATGCCTATGAAGGGCTGGGCCTGTTACTCGAGGCCCTGCCTCTGATTCAAGAACAGGCGCCGGACGTTCGGGTGTTGCTCGTCGGAGGCGGGCCTCAAGCCGACAACTTAAAGATGCAGGCTCTACAGCTGGGTATGACCGAGCAGGTGGTCTTTACCGGCCGCGTCCCGCATGACCAAGTTCAGCGTTACTACAACTTAGTCGACTTGCTCGTCTATCCACGCCTATCCATGCGTCTGACAGAACTGGTCACCCCATTGAAGCCGTTAGAGGCCATGGCACAAGGCCGCCTGTTGGTGGCTTCAAATGTTGGTGGCCATCAAGAGCTCATTCGTGACGGTGAAACGGGCTGGCTTTTTCACGCGGGTGACGCCAAGGCTCTGGCAGCAACGGTGTTGCAGGCACTTAACAGCCAGCAAGACTGGCCGCGGATGAAGGCAGCTGGTCGGCGCTATGTCGAGGAGGAGCGTAACTGGCCGGTGAGTGTTGCGCGCTATCAACCGATTTACGAGCGCTTGTCTGGCGGCGGTCGGTAGCAGCGCCATGGCGGATCAACAACGACCTCGATTGCTCGTCTTCACCCGCGTCTATCCGAATGCCGTCCAACCCAATCTCGGACTCTTTGTGCGGGAGCGCATGCGACGGGTTGCCGAGCATCTTGACCTGATCGTAGTCGCGCCTGCACCTTGGTTCCCGCTCCAAGGTCTCATTGGCCGCTGGCGACCGCATTTGCGCCCCCAGCTGCCTAATTTTGAGCGGCAGGGTGACATCCGGATCTATCATCCGCGCTTCTTCTGTATTCCCAAACTCTTTAAATGGACGGATGGTTTTTTCCAAGCGCTCGGCTGTTTTCCGCTACTGCATCGTTTGCAGAAAGACTTCGATTTCGACATCATCGATGCGCACTTTGTCTATCCAGACGGCGTTGCTGCCCGCTGGCTCGGTCAGTGGTTGCGCCGACCTTACACCATCACCCTCCGTGGTAGTCTGACGCGATTTGAAGCGAGTCCCTGGCAGCGGCGCCAGATCGAGCGCGCCATGAGGCATGCAGCTCGAGTATTCACAGTCTCTGAGGCCTTACGCCAAGATGCGCTGCGTTGGGGGCAAACGCCTGATCAGGTTCAGGCGATTGGTAATGGCGCAAACCTCGAGTTGTTTTGGCCCGAAGCGCAGGCCATTGCCCGCGAGCAACTAGGGTTGCCGCGAGAGGGTCGCCTGCTGATATCGGTGGGCGGTCTCATCGAACGTAAGGGTTTCCACCATGTCATTGCCATACTGCCCGAACTCCTGCAGAAGCATGCCGATTTACAGTTGGTGATTGCCGGAGGCGCAACCCAAGAAGGCAACAACGAGACCGAACTGCGCCAGCAAGTCAAGCAGCTTGGTTTGATCAATCGGGTCCATTTCCTTGGTCAGTTGCCTCCAGAACAACTGCGCTTCGTCTACTCGGCTGGCGATCTGTTCGTCTTGGCGACACGCTTTGAAGGCTGGGCAAATGTCTTTCTCGAAGCATCAGCCTGTGGCTTACCGATCGTCACTACCCGCGTCGGTGGCAATGCCGAGGTTGTGGGTTCAGATCAGATTGGGCTGCTGGTTCCCTATGGTGATCAGGCGGCCTTACGAGATGCCATTCTCGAAGCGCTGAGGCGTGACTGGAATCGTCAGGCCATCCTGGCGCATGCGCGGGCGAATGCATGGGCAGTGCGCATTCCTGAGCTTGTGACGGCCTTCGAGCGGATCGTTTCTGCTGAGTCAAAGACCCAGGCCCCAGCGTTATCGCAGTATTAATGAGTCTTACGCATGCTTCCTGCTCTTGTCAAAAACGTCCTGTTTCCCGCCCATGAGCGGATCATCGGGCGCCCAACCTTTGCCTACCTCAAGGAACTGGAGCGCAGCCAATGGTGGAGCCGTGCCGAGATCGAGGCGCTGCAGGGCCGCAAACTCGCCGCACTGTTGCGCGATGCCGTGAGCCACTGTCCCTGGCATGCCGAGCGCATCCGTGCCAGCGGTATCGATCTTGATGCGGAGGTCATCGACCGCGATACCCTTAGACGTTTGCCAACCATGACCAAGGCCGATGCCCGATCGGCAGGCGAGTCCATCATCTGGCGTGATATCCCCGGCGGCGCGCATCAGTACAACACCGGCGGCTCCACGGGCGCGCCGCTGATCTTCCATATCGGACGACAACGCCAGGCCTCGGATGCTGCCGGTCGCATGCGCGCGCGGCGCTGGTGGGGCCTGGATGTGGGCAGTCGCGAGGTCTTTCTCTGGGGTGCGCCAGTAGAGCTGAATCGGACCGATCGGGTCAAGACCGTGCGCGATCGGCTCTTCAACCAGCTCTTGCTCAATGCCTTCGAGATGTCGCCGTCCGTGATGGATGTGTACATCGAGCGTATCCGTGCCTTTCGACCAAGCTGCATCTACAGTTATGCAAGCAGCCTCGCGCTCTTGGCTGCCCATGTCCGTGCGAGCGGCCAACGCCTTGAGCTCCCCGACTTGAAATTGGTTTGCACCACCGGCGAGCCACTCTTTCCGGATCAACGCGCGCTCATCGAAGAGGTGTTTGCCGTGCCGGTTGCCGTTGAATACGGGAGCCGAGACAGTGGCTTCATCGCCCACCAGTCATCGACGGGGCAACTGTTGATGCTCTCCGAGAGCACCTTAGTGGAAGTGCTCGATGCCCAAGGGCAGCCAGTCGCTGACGGTGAGCTGGGCGAGGCCGTGATCACCGGTCTTTGCTCTCAAGCTCAGCCTTTCATCCGGTACCGCACAGGCGACATGGTTCGCATGTCGACCGAGCCCTGCCGAGAAGGTCGCGGTTTGCATGTGTTAGCGGAGGTCGTCGGGCGGCAGACAGACTTCGTGGTCGCTGATGATGGCCGCATCATGCATGCGCTGGCCTTGATCTACGTGCTTCGTGCGATTCCAGGGGTGAGCGAGTTCAAACTGATTCAGCATGCCATTAACCAGCTTGAAGTGTTAGTGGTGCCTGGTCATGACTGGTCAGAGCAGGCTGCGGAGCAAGTGTTCAGCGGTTTAAGGGCTCGCTTAGGTGAACGCGTTGATGTGGAACTTCGATGCGTTGATACGATTCCGCCTGAGGCATCCGGAAAATATCGCTATGTTGTGAGTCACGTCTCGCTGCCGTCGCAGTTGGAGGACGCGCAAGCATGATGCTGAAAAAAGCGCTTCAGAATTTCAAGGATTTTGGTCTAGGTGTCGGTAGTCTTTACAGTCTGAATCGGATACTCAGCATTGCTGGTATTGGTGGCGTCTACTATTATCGCATTGTTGCGCAGCCAATTCTTGAAAAGAAACAATTGCCGAGTCATCGTGGTCGCCAGATTGAAACACGCTGGCTAGAGCGTGATGATCCCAGCCTGCGAATGTTACCGCGTCCAAACTCGGTGCTGACGAGCCGCTTTGATCAACAAAGTCGATGTTTGGGCGCTTTCATCAAAGACCAGTTAGTTGGCTGTCTGTGGTATGTCGAGAAGTGCTATAGGGAAGACGAGGTACGTTGCGATTTTTTGTTTTCCGATCAAATCGATTGTGTCTGGGATTACGACGTCTATGTTGATCCGCAGCACCGAATCGGATTCGTGTTCTTAAGGTTATGGGACGATGCCAATGACGTGCTCTATCAATCGGGGTATCGCTGGAGCCTGAGTCGGATCTCTGGCTTCAACTTAGAGTCGGTTAGGGCCCATGCGCGATTAGGTGCCAAGGACATCGGAGGCGCAACCTTTCTCACCCTGGGCAAGCGTCAGTGGTGTTGGTCAACATTTTTTTCTGGTTTAGGTTACAGCCCGAACATGAACACCTATCCTGTGATGGAGGTCAGGGTTCCAGCTGAACTCAGGCAGGATGGCAGCCGCCCAAACGTTCGCTCTTTGGATGTCGTCAAATGAGATCTGTAGCTTTGCCGCTGATTCGGCCGGTTGTATCCTTACTCTCGCCTGGCGGACATCGGGGGCGTTTGTCGATACTGATTTATCATCGCGTGCTTGCCAAGCCTGATCCAATGCTCAGCGGTACACTGGACGCCCAAGGCTTTCGTTGGCAAATGCAAACGGTGAAACAGATGTTTAATGTCATTGGCCTTGCGGATGCCGTCAAAGGGCTGGCGCAACATTCGCTTCCACCCCGTGCTGCCTGTATTACCTTCGACGATGGCTATCGTGATAATCTTGAGGTTGCAGTGCCGATTCTCCAAGAATTGGATATGTCGGCTACGTTTTTTGTAGCAACAGGCTACCTTGATGGCGGCATCATGTTTAACGATCGGGTCTTAGAAAGCCTAAGACGCATGCCAGAGGGAGAACTCGATCTGGAAGAGCTGGCGCTTGGTCGCGAAACGATTCGCCATGATCAGGATCGACAGAGGATCGCAGAAGAAATTATTATTAAAATTAAACATCTAGAGCCGGCGCGCCGTGATGAAGTGACGCAAGTCATCGCCGAACGATCACAGTCACCATTACCTAAAGATCTCATGATGACAAGTGAGCAGGTGAAGCGTCTGTCAGCGGCGGGCATGACCATCGGCGGACACACGCAAACACACCCCATTTTATCTCGGATCTCCGACCAACAAGCCCAGGATGAGATCGCAGGTGGGCGCGAGGATTTAGAAGCACTCCTTCGTCAACCGGTACGACTCTTTGCCTACCCGAATGGCAAGCCCGGTCAAGATTACAACAAACGCCACGTCGCAATGGTTCGAGCAGCCGGTTTCGATGCCGCGGTATCGACAGCCTGGGGTGTCTCCACAGCTCGAAGCGATCCGTATCAGCTCGCCCGCTTTACGCCTTGGGACCAGACACCAACAGGGTTTGCAGCGCGTTTGTCACAGAATCTGATGACTAGAAAAGCCGCTCATGCCCTGTGATGCTCGACTTTGCGATCCACAGCTCAAGCATCATCAATATCCAAACCATTTCACCGTGGTAGGCCGCATGTTCTTCACGATGCAGCTGGATTAGCCGATCGACGAAAGCTGAGCGCAAGAAGCCACGGCCCTTTAGCCGCAGCAGGCTATCGTAGGCAAGTTCACGCAGCGGTTGGTGATCATGCATCCAGACCCCAAACGGCAGTCCGAAACCGTGTTTCTTCTTCTCAATGATCTCAAGCGGTAGAAAGCCACGCACGGCTTCCTTGTAGAAATAGCGCAATTGGCCTGGTCGCAGCTTGAGCGACGTCGGCACGCGGCATGAGAACTCCAGCACATCGTCGTCAAGCATCGGATAAACCACATCGACGCCAGCCAGTTGGCACATCCGGGTCACTTTGCGCAGATCATTATCGGCCAGCGTCTGCTGCCAATCGAGATAGAGCATGCGATTGATCGACGACGCTTGCTGCGGACGTTGATAGAGAGCCCGCATCAATTGCCAGGGTGCCTCAGTGTCGATCTGTTCCAGAAAGTCTGTTTCGAACAGTTCATGCAAGGGCAAGCGGTGTAGATGATTGTAGGTCTGCAGCCGATCCGGCAGCGGAATCCGAGCCTGCTCAACATAGCTGCGCGCCTTGCTCACCAGCGGGACAGCGCGTGGCAGCCGGGTGAACAAGGGCTCCAGCAGCCTCTTGCGCAGCGGGCCTGGAATCCGATTCCAATGCTCGAACACCCCCTGTTTGGCATAGCGCTCATTACCGGCGAACAACTCATCACCGCCATCGCCACCGAGCAGATGGGTGACGCCGGTCTCAGCCGCGAGCCGGGCGCAGAAATAGGCGGGCAGGGCGGAGGAATTGCCGAACGGCTCGTCATAGCTTGCGGCGATCAGCGGCACCGCCTCGACCACATCCTCCGGGGTTACATAGTATTCATGCGCTTTCAGGCCGA
>NZ_JAYESN010000184.1:0-6416 GCF_034860625.1 Lamprobacter sp. | reverse complement strand
GGCTGCGGCTGGGGCTCGTTCAGCCTCTGGGCCGCCGAGCATTTCCCATCGAGCCAGTTCACCGCGGTCTCCAACTCCAGCTCGCAGCGCGCTTATATCGAAGGCGAGGCCAAGCGCTGCGGGATCGACAACCTGACCGTCATCACTGCCGACATGAACGCCTTCGCGATCGATCAGTCGTTCGATCGCATCATCTCGCTGGAGATGTTCGAGCACATGCGCAACTGGCGCACCCTGTTCGGCCGCGTGCACGACTGGCTCAAGCCCGGCGGGCGCTTTTTCATGCACGTGTTCTGCCATCGCGACCATCCCTATCCCTACGAGGACACCGGGCCAGACGACTGGATGAGCCACTACTTTTTCGCTGGTGGCATCATGCCGAGTGATGATCTGCCCCTGCACTTCCAGCAACGGCTGCAGCTGATCGCTCGCTGGCGCTGGGATGGGCGTCATTATGAGAAGACGCTCAACGCCTGGCTGGCGCAGATGGATGCCGCGCGGGCCGAGGTCTGGCCGATCTTGGAGACCACCTATGGCAAGGACCAGGTCGGCATCTGGTGGATGCGCTGGCGGCTGTTCTTCATGGCCTGTGCCGAGCTGTTTGGGCTTCACAAAGGGCAGGAATGGTACGTCGGGCACTACCTGTTCGAGCGCCCAGCGGCAGGGTGAGCGCTCGCTCCGCGAAGCCAGCCTTGCCTTGGCTGCAGCAGTTGGCGCTGGCGCCGCTCTACCTCACTGCGCTTGCCGGTTGCTCGGCAAGTCGCGCTCCGGTGGATCTCAACCTGGTCTTCGTCGAGGTGACACCGATGGACTACGCGCACATCCTCTGTCAGCTCGAGCCGATGGCCGAGCGCCATACCTGTATGACCTCGGTGGTTGGCCACTATCGCGAGCATCGAAATCGGGACAGTGCGCCGATGGAGGCCGTTGGTGGTCCCTTCGTCGCCTTCATCGATCGGCAGCGCTACCGCGGCAGCTATGTCTCGAATCCCTTCGCCGCCGCCTTCTCAGTGAGCCACGGCAGGACGCTCTGTCGCGGGCGTTATAACGCCTTTGCCGGAGATGCAGAAGCCATCTTTCGTCTCCGTTGTGATGACGGACGGGAGGGGCGGGCACAGATCGTGCTCGATCAGACCGGCCGCAACGGCATCGGCAAGCTCTGGATGGCGAGCGGCTCTACTGGTGACATCGTCTTCGGTTACGCCGCTGTTGGCGGTGCATTCGGCCAGTAATCGTCGTCGAGTGCCTGCGTCTGGGAGTATGGGCATCGCTTCGGGAAGAGACTGAGCGGGAGCCCGGTCTCTGTGGTTGCGATATGCAAGGCATCGGGGTAAGCGAGCTGCATTGCCTCAACGAAGAACGGTTTTAGGCTTGGGCTCAAGCGCAGCTCTCGGCGGATCTGTACGCGCTGCTCAACAATCGACCCGCGCCAGCTCGACGTCCGATGCGCCGGCTGATAGTGCCACTTCAGCAGGTGCGCAATCAGGATGATGAGTCGGTTGACCAGCTCGTTTCGCTCTCGTCGACCCATTGCCTCTAACTCCTCGGCAAGCGCCGCTACGTCGATCTCTTGGCTCCGCCCCTGGCGCAGCAGCGCGATCTGGCTCGTGATCCAGGCGTAGTAGTCCTGCTGGTAAAGATCGCGTTCGGCTTCCATCATCGCTCCTCGTCAAAACACCAGGTTCAGCATCAACAATGAGACCACCAGGAATAGCACCGTCATGATGCCGCCGGCGCGCAAATAGTCCGGCACCCGATAACCACCCGGGCCCATGATCAGGGCGTTGACTTGATGGGTCGGGATTAGGAACGAGTTCGAGGTGGCAATGCCGACCGTCAGCGCGAACACTGCCGGATTGGCACCAGCGCCCAGCGCCATATTCACCGCCAGCGGCACCAGCAGCACGGTCGCGCCGACGTTTGACATCACCAGGGTGAAGAAGGTGGCCAAGATCGCGAGTGCCGCTTGGATCACCCAGATTGGCACCTCGCCGAGCGCCGCCAGCGTCGCCTGGGCGATCCAAGCTGCGGTGCCCGAGGTCTCGACCGCGAGTCCGAGCGGGATCAGTGAGGCGAGCAGAAAGACCGTCTTCCAGCTCACCGCTTCATAGGCCTCGTCGATCGAGATCACCCGGCTCAGGACCATGCCGACCGCACCGGTCAGCAGCGCGACTGAGAGCATGAGGTCAGTAAAGAGCACCAGCCCGAGGGTGAGCGCGAAGAAGAGGAGGGCTATCGGGAGCTTGTGCGGACGCAGCTCTTCGTGCGGATACTCAGTGGTGACGATGACGAAATCGCGATTACTCTCGAGCCGGGCCAGATCGGTCCAGGCAGTATGCACCACCAGCGTATCACCGGGCTTGAAGGGAAGATTACGCACGCCGCCGGTGGCATAGGACAGGGTCTCATCGCCGCGTCGGATGGCGAGCAAGGAGAGACCATAAACCTTGCGCATAAAGACATCGCGGGCCGATTTGCCGAGCAGCCCAGAGCCTGGGGGGATTACGATCTCGGCGATACCGGCCTTAGAGGCCGACAGGGCCTCGGCAAAGATCTCAAGCTCGGCGCGGGTCTCGATGCCGGTTTCGGCGACGAAGGTCTCAAAGCGCTGCTCGGTGCCCAACACACCGAGCAGCGTACCCTGCTCGATGCCTAGGTTGCGATCGACCCCTGAGGCGCCAAAGCGCACCCCATCGCCTAGGTCGACCGCGATGATGCGCAGATTCCAGCGCCGCTCGATCTCGTCAACGCTGAGCCCGGCGAGGGGGCTTTCGTTCGGAATCCTAGCCTCGTGCACACTGAAGTCACTGACGCCATAGGTCTCCGCGTAGTAGGCCATCGGATCGCCGGCCTGCAACAGCTGTGCGTTGGTGCGTGCTGGAAGCACAAAACGACCTGCAATCACGAAATACAGGATGCCGGTTGCGACCAGCGCCAGGCCGATTGGCGTGACCGAGAACAGGCTGAAGGTCTCCATCTGCTGCTCGGCTGGCAGGCCCTGATTGGCGGTCTTGATCAGATCGTTGAGCAGGATCAAGGGGCTCGAGCCGACCATGGTGATGGTGCCGCCGAGGATGGCGCAGAAGCCCATCGGCATGAGCAAGCGCGACATCGGCAGGCCGGTGCGGGCCGAGATGCGACTGACCACCGGCAGGAACAGCGCGGCGGCGCCGACATTCTGCATGAATGAGGAGATCACCCCGACGGTGCTCGACACCAGCGGGATGATGCGCGCCTCGGTGCTGCCGCCGATGCGCATGATGAAGCTCGCGACCCGGGTCATCAGCCCGGTCTTGTCCAGCCCGGCGCCGATGATCATCACCGCGATGATCGAGATCACCGCGTTCGAAGCGAAGCCATCGAACAGGTTTTGCAAGGGCACCAGGCCCGTTTCCAAGCCCATCCAGGGCGCAACCAGTGTTGTCAGCCCGAGCAGCACCATGACGCTGATCGCAGCAAGGTCGATGGGAACCACTTCAAATGCAAAGAGGAACAGGGTCAGCACGAGCACCGCCATCACCCAAGCGATCTCGACTGAGGGAACTTGACCCGCGAGCCAAATCGCGAACATCAACAACAGGATGCCGGCAAGGTTGGCGAAGCTGATCCTCCGCAATAGGTTACCCATGCAAGAATGCTCCTAAGGCTTTGGCTTGCGCTGACGCCTGATGATCGCATGGCGAAGATGATCGCATGGCGAGTCAATGCGCGCGCGGACTGACAAGGCTGATCGTCTGTGCATGCTACTGAAACCGAGCATCGCTCGCTTGGCTGATTCAACCCTTACCGAAATAGACGCAGATCATGGTGCGTTCAACGATGCTTGCTCGCCTGGGCAGCATTGCGTTGAAGCCTTGCCGAGGCTGGCCTAGTATCTAGCTGAGGGTAGCGCGCTCGATGCGCGCAAACCGATGTGCGCCAATCTAATGTGCGTCAACTTATGCGCGCCAATCTGGCGTCGGTGGACCATCCATGCATCCTGAGACGGCCTCTCGTGTTCGGCAATCCTGGGCACTGATCCTGCCACAGCGAAAAACGGTTTGCCGTGACTTCTACCACCGGCTGTTCGTCCGTTACCCTGAGCTTCGTCCGCTGTTCAAGGGCGAGATCGGCGAGCAGGCCGATCTCTTCGTCACCATGATCAACACCGTGATCAGCGCACTCGAGCATCCGGAGCGGGTGCGGCCCTTGATCGAGACCCTGGGGGGGCGCCATGCCGACTACGGGGTTCACCCGGAGGATTATGCGAAGTTCGAGCAGGTGCTCATCGAGACCTTGCGCGAGGCCCTGGGCGACGAGCTGGATGCCGAGGCTCAGGCGGCTTGGCGCGAGGTCTTCGAAGCGCTCACCCAGACCATGCAGGTTGGTGCTGCGCGTTGAGCGAGCAACCCGTTGGGCGAGCGCCCCGCTGGGTGAGCACCTGGCTTGCCGTCTAAGCCTGCTGTCAGCGACTCTCGGGTAGCTGCTCGGTCGGGATCTCGCGCAGCAAGGGGGCGTCGCGATCCTTGTCCGACAGGATGGGCTGAATGCCTGCCGGCCAGTCGATACCGATGTCGGGATCATCCCAGCGCACGCCGAACTGCGTCTCCGGATGATAGATGTCGGTGCACTTGTAGCTGAAGATCGCCGTGTCGCTGGTCACCAGATAGGCATGCAGGAACCCTGGCGGCACCCAGAATTGGTGCTTGTTCTCGGCGCTGAGTTCGGCGCCGACCCAGTGTCCGAAGGTCGCGGAGCCGCGGCGCACATCGACGGCGACATCGAACACCGTGCCGGTGATCACCTGCACCAACTTGCCCTGCCCGTAGGGGTTCTGGATATGCAGCCCGCGCAGGGTGCCATAGCCTGAGAAGGCCTGATTGTCCTGCACGAAGACCGGACCGATGCCCTGCTCGGCATAACGCTCCTGCTGCCAGGTCTCGCAGAACCAGCCGCGATGATCGCCAAAGACCTTTGGCTCGATCAGCAGGACATCCGGGATGGCGGTGGCGGTGATCTTCATGGTGCGGGTCCTCGCGTGATCAGCCCGAGCAGATAGTCGCCGTAACCGCTCTTGCGCAGCGGCTCGGCGACGGCACGCAGGGCCTCGTCATCGATCCAACCGTTGGTGTAGGCGATCTCCTCCGGGGCGCAGATCTTCAGCCCCTGGCGTTTCTCGATGGTCTCGATGAAGTTGGCCGCCTCGATCAGCGATTCATGGGTGCCGGTATCCAACCAAGCGATGCCGCGGCTGAGACGCTCGACGTGCAGCTGGCCCTGCTGCAGATAGCGGCGGTTCAGATCGGTGATCTCGAGCTCACCTCGTGGAGAGGGCTTGAGCTCAGCGGCATAGTCACAGGCGTGCTCGTCGTAGAAATACAGGCCGGTGATGGCGTAATTAGAGCGCGGCTTGGCCGGCTTTTCCTCCAGGCCGATCACCCGACCTTCGGCATCGAGCTCGGCGACGCCATAGCGCTCCGGATCACGCACCCAGTAGCCGAAGACGCTAGCGCCCTCGGTGTGGGCTGCGGCGGCACGCAGATGGGTGCGCAGGCCGCCGCCGTAGAAGAGGTTATCGCCGAGGATCAGGCACGAAGCTGACCCAGCAAGAAAGTCGCGGCCGATGATGTAGGCCTGCGCGAGTCCGCCAGGCTCCGGCTGTACCGCGTACTCGAGCTGTACGCCCCAGTGGCGGCCATCGCCGAGCAGTTTATGAAAGGCCGACGCATCCTGCGGTGTGGTGATCACTAGCACCTCGCGGATGCCGGCCATCATCAGAACTGCGAGCGGATAGTAGATCATCGGCTTGTCGTAGACCGGCAGCAGTTGCTTGCTCACGCTGAGGGTCAGTGGATGCAGGCGGGTACCGGAGCCGCCGGCGAGGATGATGCCTTTGCGTGTCATGCGGGTATGGCTCCTTATGCCTGGCCGCCGAGGCGCTCGCCCCGATAGCTGCCATCGGTCACACGCTGCGTCCAGTCCTGGTTGTCCAGATACCAGGCCAGGGTGCGTGCGAGTCCGGTCTCGAAGGTCTCGGCCGGTTGCCAACCAAGTTCGGTCTGGATCTTGGTGGCATCGATCGCATAGCGGCGATCATGCCCCGGGCGGTCGGTGACGAACTGTTTGAGCTGGATATGCGGGCGATGTGGTGAGTCGGGCAGGGCCTCATCGAGCAGGCGACAGAGGGTGTCGACCACCTCTAAATTGGTGCGCTCGCTGTTGCCGCCGATGTTGTAGACCTCGCCGGGGCGTCCGGCCTCGAGCACGCGATCGATGGCCCGGCAGTGATCCTCGACATAGAGCCAATCGCGAATGTTGCCGCCGTCGCCATAGATCGGCAGCGGCTCGCCTGCCATCGCCTTGGCGATCATCAGCGGGATCAGCTTCTCCGGGAACTGGTACGGACCATAATTGTTCGAGCAATTGGTGGTCAGCAC
>NZ_JAYESN010000183.1:0-6702 GCF_034860625.1 Lamprobacter sp. | reverse complement strand
CGTCCCGCTGCAAAGCAAAATGGCCGCGCGCATCGACAGCCTCGCCGACGACATCGAAGCCGCCAGCAGCGGCGCCCAGGCCAAGCGCCTGCAGAAAGAACGCGACAAGCTCGGCAAACAGCTCGACGAGCTACGCCGCTTCGACGAACAACTGCGCCATTACGCCGACCAGCGCATCGCGCTCGACCTCGACGACGGCGTCAAGGTCAACTATGGCAAGTTCGGCAACCTGCTCGCCGAGGTGAAGACGGTCACCGGTAAGAGCGAAGCCGCATAATTCCCGCATGCAGCTTGAGGAGCACGACCATGCACTACAGAGAACGCATCACGCTTGAGGCCGGTAAACGCGGCGGAAAGCCCTGTGTGCGAGGTCTTCGCATCACGGTCTATGATGTCCTCGATCAGCTCGCGGCGGGTTTGTCCGCGGATGAGATCATCGATGACTTTCCGGAGCTGGAACCGGACGACATCCGGGCCTGCCTGCAATTTGCGGCCGATCGCGAACGTCATATCGGCGAGCTGCGCTGTGCATGAAGCTGCTGCTTGACGAGAATCTGTCGCGGCGACTCGTGCCCTTCCTGCAAGACGACTTCCCGGGAAGCTCGCAGGTTGCGCTGGCTGGGTTGGAGCGCGCCAGCGACCGCGAAGTTTGGGAGTATGCCCAGCGAAATGGCTTCGTGGTTGTGACCAAGGATTCCGATTTTCACGAGCTGAGCCTGCTACTCGGCGCACCGCCTCGCGTCGTCTGGTTACAGCTTGGCAACGCATCCCGGTCGCACGTGCTGCAGCGACTGCTGGAGAATGCTACGGAGATCGAGCGGCGCTTGCTCGACGGCGAGACCGACTGTTTGATCGTTGGTAGAAATGATCGTTAACCGCTAACCACCAAAATGTCCATCGCAGAGATCATCTACGCGCATAGCCGCCGGCTTCCCGAACAAGCGGCCCGCGAGGCGCTGAGCTACATCGAGTTCCTCGAACAGCGCTCTGGCGCGCGCACGCCGACTGAGGCCGAACAGGACGATACCGAGGCGTTTCTTGCGGCGATCGCTGGAGGATTGAGTGATGACTTTCCAGACGACATCGCCGACGCGGATCTGCGCAAAGACGTCCCTCGCCAGGATCTCGACTGATGCCCTATCTTCTCGATGCTAACCACTAACCACTAGCCACTAACCCAATGCAACCCATTCGCATCATCTACGAGGACACACCGGATTCGATTCCAGTGCCCGAGGCACTTTGCCACAAAAAGACGGAGATCAATCTGTGGCCCCTTGAAGACAATGGGTTAGTCATGGAGCCGAACGACGCAGCAGACAGCGGCGGACGCAAGCCAGGTAGTGCGCGCGGAAAACTCACCATCATTGCGGACGACGATGAGCACTTGGATGATTTCAAGGACTACTTGCCGTGAGGCTCTTGCTGGATACAGATGCCTTCCTGTCCTACGGCGCGACGCGCTTCTGGTAACGGAATTGTGAGGCATGGACACCAACGCACCATCGATGCTCGACGCGAGCGCACCGAACAAGACGGCCATCGACAGCCTCGCCGACGACATCGAGGCCGCCAGCAGCGGTGCCCAGGCTAAGCGCCTGCAGAAGGAACGCGACAAGCTCGGCAAGCAGCTGGACGAGCTGCGCCGCTTCGACGAGCAGCTACGCCACTACGCCGACCAGCGCATCGCGCTCGACCTCGACGACAGCGTCAAGGTCAACTACGGCAAGTTCGGCAACCTGCTCGCCGAGGTGAAGGCGGTCACCGGCAAGAGCTCGGACTAGGCGGCCGCCCGTTCTCCACTCATCGCTATCCACACACCATGACCATCGCAGAGATCATCTACGCGCGTAGCCGCCGGCTTCCCGAGCAAGCCGCTTGCGAGGCCCTAAGCTATGTCGAGTTTTTGGAACATCGCTATGGTGTTCGGCCAGCCGCTGAGGCCGAACAGGATGATACCGAGGCATTTCTTGCGGCTGTCGCTGGAGGATTGAGTGCCGACTTTCCGGACGATGTCGCCGATCAGGAATCGTCACAAATCAAATGAAGAGACTCAACCATGGCGCTATTCATCGATAGCCTTGAAGTCCGCGGGTTCAGGGCCTTTACCGATCTAAAGATCGACTCGCTCGGCAAGGTCAATCTGATTACCGGGAGAAACAATTGCGGTAAGTCTACCTTGCTGGAGGCCGTCAGAATGCTCGCCACGGGCGGGGCACTCAGAACGATCTTCGATATCCTCGATTACCGGGAGGAGCTCGGTTCCGCCAACGAATCCGAACGCACCTATCAACCGGAGGATTTGTCGCCATTCTGTAACCTCTTCACCGGTTTTCCAAACTTGGCGTCGGGTGGGGAAGGATTCACTATCGCGGCAAGCGGGGCGCGCCCTGAGGCCATTTCCAAAATCGAGGCCAACATTCATTGGTTCGTCCGGAAGACGGATGCCGGGACGTCGGGTCTCAGATTTGAACCTGCCGCCGACGATCTTTTCGATGAGATAGATGCCTTCCCTGCTTTGGATCTCGATGTTTCGGGACGCAAGCGCGTTGTACCGCTGGACCGGCTGCGACGCCGTACACCGATGCGTGCTGACGCCGATATTAGCCCTGCCCCTTGCGTCTACCTCGATCCCTTCAGCTCTCGCTCGACCAGTCAGATGGGGGCGCTTTGGGATGCGATTGCGCTGACCGACGTGGAGCAGGAAATCGTCAAGGCACTGAGACTGGTCTCCGAAGACATACAGGCGGTGCAAATGGTCGGTGGAGACGAACGCTGGGCTCATGGACGCACGGCCATCGCAAAGAGTGCCCGTTATACGTCACCAGTGCCTTTGAAGACCTTCGGCGACGGCGTCAATCGGCTGTTCGGCATCATCCTGTCGCTCTGTAATGCAAGAAACGGCGTTCTGTTGGTCGATGAAGTCGAAAACGGTCTGCACTACTCGGTACAAAGCGACATCTGGCGCACCCTGTTTCGACTGGCGCGGGACTTAAACGTGCAGGTCTTTGCCACCTCGCATAGCTGGGATTGTGTCCGCGCCTTCCAGGAGGCCGCCCAGGAAAGCCCGGAAGCCGGCGTCCTCGTCCGCCTTGCCAACCACAACGACAAGATCGTTCCGACCCTGTTCTCTGAGCACGAGTTGGCAATCGTGACGCGTGATGAGATCGAGGTAAGGTAAGAGATGCCCGGCAAACGCGTATTAATGGTGGAAGGGGCGGATGACGAACATGTGGTCAAGCACATTTGTGGGGGGAGAAGCCTCGGAAACATCGAAATCATTCGTCAATATGGCGGAAAAGCCCCCTTGCTCGAAGGGATCGGTGCCCGGCTCAAGGAAAGTGAAATCGCCGCGCTGGGCATCCTGATCGACGCCGATACCGATCTTCAATCGAGCTGGCAGGCGGTGACCGACCGACTGCGCCAAGCGGGCTACAACCAACTCCCGGCTCTGCCTGTGCCGGAAGGCACGGTCATTCCCGCGCCGGGCAATTTGCTCTTGCCGCGAGTCGGCATCTGGTTGATGCCGGACAATCGGCTACCGGGCATTCTCGAGGACTTTGTGGCATTTCTCGTGCCACCCGCCGATCCGCTGTTCGCGCATGTTGAGGCTTCCATTGACCAGATTCCGCCGGGACAACGCCGGTTCGACGAACTGAAGCGCCCGAAGGCGACGATTCACACGTGGCTTGCATGGCAGCAGGAACCTGGAAAGCCACTGGGCCAAGCGATCTCCGCGCGTTATCTCGACCCCCATTTACCCGGCGCCGATACCTTTGCCCAATGGCTGCAACGCCTTTTCTTCTCAGCATGAAATCCAACAAGAAGCTCATCGATCCAATGGAACCCATTCGCAGCATCTACGAAGGCACACGATTCGATTCCTGTTCCTGAACAGCTTCGCCACCGAAAAACAGAGATCATTCTGTGGCCACTTGAAGATCAAGCGTCGTCAAAGGAGTCGACCTCCGACGCAGACAGCCGTCAACGCAAGCCTGGTCCTGCGCGTGGCAAGTTCACCATCATCGCTGACGACGATGAACACCTTGCCGACTTCAAGGACTATATGTCGTGAGGCTGTTGCTGGATACGCACACGTTCCTTTGGCTCATCCTTCGATCCTTACGGCGTGACGCGTCTCGGGTAGCGGCATCCTGACGAATGGATACGCAACGCATCACCGACGCCCTAAACGAGCGCTTCCACCAAGACGGCCACCGCCTGGTGTTCTGGCATGACCCGGACCGAGAGTTTGAGGAGAGCCTCGGCGACCTGGACCTGAACGAGGTCTCGGTGCTGCGCCTCGACACCCTGCCAGCGCTGGAGCTGAAGGTACGCCTAGAGCTGGACGACCCCGCCGGCCGCTATCTGCTCTACGCCCCGTTCCCGCCACCGCCACCGGATGAGGACTGGCTGCTCGACATCCGCCTCTACAGCGGTAGCTTCAGCGCCGACCGTGCCTCGATGCTGCTCGCGGACCTGGGGCTGACCACGCAGTCGCTGCGCGCGCATCTGGCCGAGCGGGCCAGGTTCTTCGCCAGCCGCGAGCGCCTGGAGCGGCTGAAGAAGCTGGTCAGCACCGATGACACCGCGACCGACCTCGACCGCAAGCTGATCGCGGTGCTGGTCAAGGCTGATCACCCCGAGTTCTTCACGTTGCTGATCACCTTGCTGGACGGGATACCGGACGGCCAGCTCGACACCGCGCCGCCGGTTTGGCCGGATCTCGCCAAGTACGACGTCGAAGCGGCCTTCTGGGACCTGGTCGAGACCCACTTCGGCTGGCGCGACCCGACGCCAACGCTGAAGGGCCTACTGATTCGGCTCATGGTCTCCGACCTGGCCAACGCCCTCGGCAGCGCCTTGCCCGCCGGCCTCGCGCACCTGGTGCTGCCCCAACGCGGGATGGCCAACGCCGTCGTCTGCCTAGCGCAGTGGCGCGACAGCAGCGCCCGCAGCCCGTCCTACGAGCGCCTCTCCGCCGCCGTCGCCGAGACGATCAAGCTCGATCAGCAACTCAGCGGCCTGGGGCTGGACGCCCTGCAGGAGGCCAAGACCTTCCTGCGCGTTGAGCAGGCCATCGCCGGGCGGCTGCGCGACCGGGTGCTGGACAGCGCCGATACCATCGACGCCGAGGCCATCCGTGCCGTCGTCGCCGGTCGGCAGGATGGCTACTGGGCCGCGACCACGCTCGCCGATACTGAGGCCGCTCCGCGCCAGGCTCTGCATGCCGTTTACCAGGCCCTGGCGACCGCCGCCGACCTCTTCGCGCTGCACAACGCCGAAGCGCTGCGCCCGGAACCCGCTGATGCCCCGGCGCTGTTCACGGCCTACACCGAGCGCCTGTACCGCTTCGATCAGCACTACCGGCACTTCTGCGAATGCGCCGATGCCGCCGAGGCCCGAGGCTGGGACATCCTGAAAGCCCTGCGTGAGCGGGTCGAGCAGACCTACGGTACCGGCGTCATCGCCGAGCTAGCGCTGCGCTGGAACAAGCACCTGGCCAACGGCCTGCTGCAGCACTGGCGGCTGCCAGAGGTGCCCAACCAACAACACTTCTTCGAGCGTGAGGTCGCACCGATCCTGGCCAAGGGGCCGGAGCGGCGGGTGTTCGTGATCATCAGCGACGCCTTCCGCTACGAGGCCGCCCAGGAATTGACCGCGCGGCTCAATGGCCGCTACCGCTTTGATGCCAAGCTCGGCGTGCAGCTCGGTGTGCTGCCGTCCTACACCGGGCTCGGTATGGCCACGCTGTTGCCCCACAAGCAGCTCGACTACGACGCCAACGGCAGCCCGCGCGTCGATGGCCAGCCCTGCAGCTCGCTGGAGCAGCGCGCCAAGGTGTTGGCCAACGTCGAGGGCATCGCGGTCAAGGCCGAGACCTTCATGGCGATGAAAAAGGACGAAGGCCGCGCCTTCATCAAGCCGCATCGGGTGGTCTACATCTACCACGACCGCATCGATGCCATCGGCGACAAGCTCGTCACCGAGGCCGAGACCTTCCATGCCGTGCGCCAGACCATCGACGAGCTGGCGGATCTGACCGCCAAGATCGTCAACAGCCTCAACGGCACTCAGGTGCTGATCACCGCCGATCATGGCTTCCTGTTCCAGGAGCGCCCGCTGGGCGAGACGGATAAGAACAAGCTGAGCGATCAGCCGCCCGGCACGGTGCGGGCGAAGAAACGCTACCTGCTCGGGCACAACCTGCCCGAGAGCGATCAGGCGTTTCATGGCTCCACGACGATCACTGCCGGCGCGGGCGGGGCCAACATCCACGGCACAGGCGGCGCGATGGAGTTCTGGGTCCCCAAGGGAGCCAACCGCTTCCACTTCGTCGGCGGCGCGCGCTTCGTCCATGGCGGAGCAATGCCGCAGGAGATCGCGGTGCCGGTGGTCCGCGTGCAGCACCTCAGAGGCAGCGACAAGGCCGCCAAGACCCAGGTGCGCACCGTCGGTGTCAGCGTGCTCGGCAATAACTTCAAGGTCACCACCAACCGCCACCGCTTCCAGCTGATCCAGACCGAGCCGGTCGGCGAGCGGGTCAAGCCCGCCACGCTCAAGATCGCGCTCTACGACGGCGAGGAGCCGGTATCCAACGTCGAGACCCTGACCTTCGACAGCACCGCCAAGGACATGAACCACTGGAAGAAGACCGTCAGCCTGACCCTGGAAGGTCGCCGCTTCGACAGCAAGTGGGTC
>NZ_JAYESN010000182.1:0-6712 GCF_034860625.1 Lamprobacter sp. | reverse complement strand
TGTCGGGCGCGGCGGCTGGACCTGGTACACCGGCTCGGCGGGCTGGATGTATCGGTTGATCCTGGAATCCCTGCTCGGCCTGCGGCGGGAAGCGGAGACCTTGCGTATTGAGCCCTGCCTGCCGGCGGAATGGGACGGGTTCAGGCTTCACTACCGGTATCGGGAAACGCCTTACCGCATCTCGGTCAGCCAGGTCCGCGCCCGCGCGGGCGGCGATCGTCTGGTGACGCACTTGACGCTGGATGGGGTCGAACTGGAAGGGTCCGTGATTCGGCTGCTTGATGACCGGCAGGAGCATCTTGTGCAGGTCAGTCTGGCTGGATAGCGCACCAGCGAGTCAGGCATGTTGCAGGGTTCATTGGCACTTAAGTGCTGATTCGCCTCAAGCTGGCCGAGGCTGTGATCGCTCAGGTGCATCCCTCAAGGAAGGCGGTTTCATAGGGTGGCGTCGTTGCGGTCATCCTTATCCGCCCGCTAGAACACGCGGCCTAGCTAGGCCGCACTGGCCCCTTTTCACCCCGCTCCTCGCTGCGTTCTCGGGGCCTGTTTCGGGTAGCGCGTTAGGGCTTACGCGCGCTGCGCTCAGCGATCTGCAGCAAGGCACGCAGGGCCTCGTTCACGGCAGCGCTGTCGGGAAATGCCCCGACCAAATCAGGGTCGATGCAGACGATGTTGGAGCCCTCTGGCATTCTTGCCGCGTACTTTCCGCGTTCGAAACCGGCGGGAAAATCTTCTCGGCGATACGCTGGGCGGAGGTCGTCGGCTTGGGGGTTGTCTTCAGCCATGTTCATAAAGTTGAATGGTCCGGATCGGCACCCGTGGCAGCGAAAGGGTCTAAAAAGACGGTGCACGCTTCCTCGAAGCTTACGCCATGCTTACGCAGGTTGGCCGCCGCCTTCAAATTGTCCCAGTCGCAGTCCATCTGTCGATTCTAGCACCCAGCAGCCATGTCGAAAGGCGGCCGGCGCAGTAGCATGCCGCAACGGGGCCCTCGGAGCAGCTCGTTGAGAGGATACCGGGGGGTCGATCTGGCTGAAGCCGGCTGCGGTTTATCCGGTTGAAGTCTTGCGAACTACAGAATGTCACCGATAACAGCGCTTCACGATTTCTGACTGCGCAGCAATTCTTGAAGCGCTGTCCGATCAAAATTCAGAGAAGCATTGTTCGCGCCTGCGATGAGCACCTGCTCATTCAGTGTCATGATGGCTTCACGCGCTGCGGGCGAGAATGACCGGCTCAACTTGCCCATTGTGTCTACCAGCCGCGTGACCACATCGACGTCGGAGGTCCCGTAGCGGGCGATTGCTGAAAAGGCATGACATGCCAATTCCTCGATGACGATGACTTCAGTCAGAATCCGCAACTCTCCGGTGTCGTCGTAGCGGATCGGCGATGGAAGATCCCGATCGGACAATCGACCGAACACCTCCCCGAGTCGGTCGATACAGTAAAGCGCGGTCGTGGGGTCGTTTACGCCAGGCGACAAGGATCGCTGGGCCAGTTCGACAATACGCCGGATCGCGAACTCAAGATCCTGCTTGACTGACCGATTCCGGCCGATGACGAGCACGCCACGCAGGCTGTCGGCGACCCTATCCGACACTCGATCACGCGGATATGCCGTGATCATGCAGTCACCTTCGGCGACGAAGCGACCGGGCGGGGTCTCGATCCGCAAGACAAGCTCATGTTCTGCGGCAATCTGCATGAGCGCGTCCATACCGAGATTCTGCACGTATCCGCTCGCATCGGCACCGACCCGTTCGGAGCCAAGATCAAAGTCATTTGGGAGCCGATGCGCAGCCGGCTCGTCCTCGTGATGCAAGGGACCATGGCCGAGCCGTTCCGGAAAGAGTCGATCGACGGCGGCGCACCCGTCGGCGGCCAGTTGCGCGAGCAGCGTTTCGATGCGGATCGAAGTGGCGATATGATGGATGAAATAGATAAGAACCGCGACACCAACAGCAGCGAGAACCACCGCAAATGCAACGGTCAGATGCGGAACGAAGCTGGAGTCCGCCGTACCCCGCACCGAACGCATCACGACCAGACAATAGAGGAACGTCGCCACAAAGGTTCCGAGCACGATCTGATTGCTGCGGTCGCGCATGAAGTTTTCCAGGACCCGCGGCCCGAATTGCGAGGAGGCGAGTTGCAGCGAGAGCATGGTGATCGAGAAGATCAGGCTGGCTACCGTGATCATCGAGCTCGCGATGACCGACAGGATTGCCCGGGCGCCTTCCGGCCCGAACGTATAGGGCAAGCCGAAATCGCTCACAGTGCCAATACCAAGCCGGGTATCGACCTCGATCAGTAGGAACGATAGCCCGATCGCAACCGCGCACATCATGGCGGGAACAAACCAGAAACTCGAGTTCAGGCGTCCCCAGATCGCGAAGACGCGTGTAATGGACAATGACTTCGCCAAGTGTTGCTCCTTCCGGTCACGAGCAGTCCGGGGCAGCATCCGCGGTCCGCAAGATTTGGTCTATTCGGCGACAACACGAATTGCGCTTTTCAAAGCGGTGTCCGTGTCGCTCTGTACGCTACCGAACTGAACTTGTTCGAACTCCCGCCTATGCTGGTGGCTGTCGTGACGGACCGATCGATCCACCGCGATGGCTGTCAGGCAGCGCTTGCCTTTTGCTCCGCAAGCCCCCGCGCATGCGGCTCTGCCGCGCTGTGCTGCGGCCGAGTCCAAACCTCCGACAGACATGGAGTAGATACTCATGAAAAAGAAAATCACAATCAGCCTCGCTGCGGTCATCGTCATCGGGATCGCCGTTCTCTGGCTCTTCTGGGGTGCCGACACCTGGGACGTTCAGATCTCGGGCGTGACCGGCGATGGTCGGAATATCCAGTATCGTATCGAGACCGTCCATACAGACACCGCTGACACGTTCATCTTCCGCAACGAGGACGCCGGGTTCATGCCCCCGTACTTTAAGTTCAATTCTGCGGATCTCCAGGCGGTCGCGAGCCGTATCACACAAGACTGCCCGCAGGAACCCGTGACGGTGCATGGCTACGGTATGCGTATCCCGTTTTTGGGTATGTTCCCGAATGTCATCTCGATCGACGCACCAGCGCGCTGTATTAATGCGCCATCCAAAGAGGGGCCGGCGGTGACCAAAGGTGAGTGACGCGGGCCTTCGCGACTCGCGACTCTAAGCCTGTTGGCTGGCACGAGAGGATTACACGTGGCTTGGGCCTGTTGATCGCTATCTGCGGATGAGGGAGACAGGCGGTCTCGCTGCAAGGCAGTTCGTTTACCATTAAAGAAGTGAGATCAGGTATGAAACAAAAAGCAAGTCTTGTCGATGAATTTGGCGATAAGAGCGTCGATACCGATATTGACAGTCAGCAGCACACCCAACGTGAACGTGAGTTGCAGAATTGGGACGAGGAACAGGCGCGTGGTATCGCCAAGGAAGAAGGCGTCGAGCTTACAGATGCCCATTTTGAGGTGATACAGCGATTACGCGACTACTATCTGGAGAATGGTTCGGTCGAAAGCGGTCGAGAACTCGGCGATATCCTTGACGAGGCGTTTTCTGATCAAGGCGGCCGCCAATATCTGCGACGTCTGTTTCCGCACGGCCCGGTCACACAGGGTATGCGTTTTGCCGGATTACCGGTCCCCGCGCATAGCGAGGATGAGGGATTTGGTACGGCCCGCTAATCAATCCGCATAAGACACGAATCCGCCACGATGATCGGCGCCGCCAGCGAGTGCCCGGACCGCGCCGACCCGGTGATTGATGCTATTGAAACCTTCGGTCGGTAGCATGTGGCCTCGCGTCGACGCAGCAGACCGCAGTCCGTTGACTCGTCTGCAAACGCTTAGCGGCCTCAAGCGACCTAGGGGGCGGCAGAGCCACGCGGTGGGCGGTCGCGCTACGGCTGAACCGCGGTTTCGCCCCGAAAACGGCCTGCTCGCTCGCCGCCCGGACCTGACCGCCCGGTCGGCTGGCGGCTTGGTCGCTACTTGCCCACGGGGGCCACGTCCTTTTCGGAGCTGAAATCGAAGAGCGCGTAGGCGGGGCAGAACCGGAACCAGGCGGTGGCGAGCAATACCGCACCGATCAGTCCGGCCACCCAGTGAACGCCGAAGAAAACGCCGGCCATCAGGAGGATGCCTACCGCCGCGCGGATCAGTCGATCGATGTTGCCGATGTTGTGCTTGGTGTAATCAAAGTTCATGACATTGCTCCAGTGGTTGAGGGTCGATCTCTGCCTCGGTGCCGCTTCACAGATCCTTCTTGACGTCCCGGGCGGCATCGCTCACGGCGTCTCCGCCGCTTTGGATATCCTTGCCGGCGCCCTCGATGGTGTTGCAGGCGGACAATCCGCCGATCGCGGCCAGAAGAATCAGTGCTACGAGCTTTTTCATCTTCATCACCTGTTATCTGTCTGTGCCATCCGTTGCTGTTGCGCGACCGTCGGCCGGCCCTGTTTTCTCGGTTCCCGAGGGGCCGGTGCCGGGCATGTCGGCAGCGACCGCTGCCGGTGATGTAAAATCTACGCTGAACGGGCTTCACCTTCAGTACGCTAGCGAACTTAAGAAGCGTCCCACATCACATTTTCGTGCGCCGCAGCGGCGGCTGTGAGCAGCTCGATCAGAGGCAATGCCCGATGGGCGAGGCTGATGTGCTCGCCTTCCTCTGCATCATCCGCTGGGCCGTTGGTTGCGTCCAAGGGCTGGTCCGGTTGCGCCTCGACCGCGGCCTTGAGATGAGCCAGTGCATTTGGCACATCGTCGGCCAGAAGGGCGCTGGGTACCGATCCGCTATGCCCCATCAGCTTGATGAGTGTCACGGCGACATCGCCGAACATGGTGATGTTGGCGTAGGCCTTGGTTTCGAATGTGATCAACATGGTTGCCTCACTCCGGTCTTGAGTTTCTGAACACCGAGAGCTTGATCCAAGCGTCAGGGGCCGTCTGTTCGGTCACCTACAAAAGAACATGTTTTCTCTATGTGCGTTGCCGTACCGACTCCAGCGGGCGCGGGGGGCAAGCTCAATCGGTCACGGCTTATCACGATTTGGAGTCCGCTCTCATGCCGCTTGGTCTCATTGAACTTCCCTGGTGGGGGTATGTCCTGGTCATCCTCGGCCTGACCCACATCACCATCGCCTCGGTCACGATCTTCCTGCACCGACATCAGGCCCACCATGCCCTGGACCTGCACCCGCTCGCCAGCCACTTCTTCCGCGCCTGGCTCTGGCTCACCACTGGAATCGTCACCCGCAACTGGGTCGCCATCCATCGGAAGCACCATGCCAAATGCGAGACCCCGGACGACCCGCATAGCCCGCAGGTCTACGGGTTGAAAAAGGTCCTGTTCGATGGCGTGGATCTCTATCGCCGCGAGAGCGCGGTGGCGGAGACGCTGGAGCGCTACGGGCACGGCACGCCCAATGACGCACTCGAGCGTCACCTCTATGCGCGGCATCGCCAGCTTGGCATCGGCCTCATGCTGGTGATCGATCTACTCCTGTTCGGTCCCATCGGGCTCACCGTCTGGGCCGTCCAGATGCTGTGGATTCCATTCTTCGCCGCCGGCGTTATCAACGGCGTCGGCCACTACTGGGGCTACCGCCGCTTCGCCCCCAATGACGCTTCCAGGAACATCCTGCCCTGGGGCCTCCTCATCGGTGGCGAGGAGCTGCACAACAACCACCATGCCTATGCCACCTCGGCCAAGCTCTCCAATCAGTGGTGGGAGGTCGATATCGGCTGGCTGTATATCCGCCTCCTGGCGGCATTGCGACTCGCCAAGATCCGCCGCGTGGCGCCCAAGATTCGCGTCGACCTGACCAAGCGGCACTGCGACGTCGGCACCTTACAGGCCGTCGTCACCCATCGCTATGCGGTACTGGCCAGGTTTGTCGACAGCCTGAAGCCGACGGTCAAACAAGAGGTGCGCCAACGGCAGCTTGGCACGGCTCTCGGACTCGACGAGAAGAGGACGCTGCGAGCCGTCCAGAGGGGGCTGCAGCGGGGGGCGGAGAATCTGCCCGCGTCCGAGCGCATGATCTTGGAGCGAGCGCTCGCGGCCAGTCCCCTGTTGCGCCTCCTCTACGCGCTGCGCCAGGAGCTGGTCGCCCTCTGGGGCCGCTCCAATGCCTCGCGCGAGCAGTTGGTCGAGCAGCTGGAAAGCTGGCTTCAGCACGCCGAGACGAGCGGGATCATCGCGCTGCAGCAGTTCTCCAAGCGGCTCTGCGGCTACGGTTGACGCGCCTTCTTGGCAGCAGCGATCCTCGAAGCGCTGGCCGCGCGCGAGCGGCGCAGCCGCATTGACCCTGGCCCGCGAGGTAACTCATGCACCGCTATCGCATCTTGCATCGGACCTACTACAGCTTTTCGAGCCAAGTACGGCTTGGCCCCCACGTCCTGCGTCTGCGACCCCGGGAGGATCACGAGGTACGCATCGAGTCGGCAACGCTGACCACCACGCCCACCGCCGCGCTGCGCTGGCACCGCGATGTCGAGGACAATTCCGTGGCGATTGCCACCTTTGACGTGCCTGCCAGCCAGCTCGCGATCGAGAGCGATGTCATCATTCAGCAGTTCAACGCGGAACCGCTCGATTTCCTGGTCGACGCGCAAGCTGTCGATTACCCCTTTGCCTATGCCGTCGAAGATCAACCCGTGCTCTCGCCCTATATGGACGATTCCCCGTGCAGCGGCGGCGACCCGCTGACGGCC
>NZ_JAYESN010000181.1:0-6795 GCF_034860625.1 Lamprobacter sp. | reverse complement strand
GCGTCGGTGATCGGATGAGTTTAGCCGATGGCGTCTCAGTAGGCACAAGCGCCGGCCAGGCTCCGCCAGACTCCATCAGCCCCGGCGCTAGGGTCTTCGCGCGTCATGAGGTCAACGGTTTCGTGACAGCGACCGTTAACGTGGTCCGTCCCTGATATCTCCCAGGATGCCGCGCTCGGCGGAGAAGGCGTGGTTGTCTTGCACGAAGTGGATGTCGATGCCGGCGGCGGCGAGATTTCCAATTACGCAAAGATCGGCGCAACTTTGGCGAGCACTTCGTCAAGCACCGACTGCGGCACGCTTTCAAGCTTGCGGCCGTGGCGCGATCCAATATCCAAAGTACGGGGTTGATCACAGCGCACGATACCTGTCGTTTGCGTACCCGATCCCATCAGGGAAACAGCAAAGCCCGCCGTGCGCGCAAAATTCCCACCACTGGTGATGGGTAGCACAATGGGAGTTCGCGTCAGTCGATTGAACGCGGTCGGCGAGACCACCAGCACCGGGCGGGTACCCTGTTGCTCGTGGCCCGATGCTGGATCAAGTGAAACGAGATAAATGTCGCCGCGCTCCATCACAACAGCTCGCCGCCCACCACAGGCGCATCGAGCCATTCCCGATCTTCCGCCGAGATTTCCGCGCCGGCGTCGCATTGAGCAAGCAATTCATCGAGCGTGTAGTGCGGTCGTGGATTCGGATTGACGACTAGGCAGCCATGATCGACCGCCAAGCCGACCGTCACACCAGCGCTCAGATGCAGTTGATCAAGAAAAGCTGGGGGAACGACCAGCATGACCGAACCGCCGACCTTCCGCAAACTCGATGTGTGCATTATTCGCCTCCAACGGGTTGTGTTATATCTAAATATAACGCTATCGTCTTCTTTATCGCAAGCGTCTTCGCGTCTTCTCGACATGGATGAGCACCGCGATCTTGCAACTGTGGCGAGCGCACACCGGCACCAGCTTATCCGCGTAGCGCCGCCCACGTGGGCGCGCCTCGCGCCGCTGACCGGTCATCTGTTCGATCTGGTGCAAGAACCGCTCACTGCCGATGGGTTGGGGCTGTTGAATGGCCAGGCGCGCGCGGGAGGTCGCCGGCGTCAATGGCTAGCGCGGTGCGCCAGACGCACAGGGCGGCTTGGGGGTGTTGGGGTCAGACGGGGTCGGTGGCATGCGGAGTGATGGGTGGTGCATCGGTCAGCAAGTCGAGCAGATAACGGCCATCGCCGTTCTTGGCCATGGGTCTGGATGAACTGGCTGGCTGCCAGCAAGCTGTCGGGTGCCGGTGTCGAGCCAGGCATCGCCGCGACCCAGGCGCTCGACGTGCAGCCGGTGCTGTTTGCAGATACAGCCGGTTGAGATCGGTAATCTCCAGCTCGCCGCGCGCCGAGGGGCGGATCTGTTTGGCCAAGTCCACCACCTGGTCGTCGTAGAAGTAGAGTCCGGTGACGGCATAGCGGGATTTGGGCTGGGCCGGTTTTTCTTCCAGGCTCAGCACGCGCCCGTCGGCGGTGAACCCGGCAACGAACACATTGGTGTCAATAACCAGCCGAACCATCGTGACAGCTTATGCGGCAGCACGCCGTCGGGCAATGAGCAGGGTGACGCCAACGAGCTTATCCGCATAACGCCGGGTGGTCTTGGCCTCGCGCACGATCTGCTGGAATTCCTTGTCGAGAAACTGTACGCCTTGCGACCAGTCAATCTCGGCATGAATGGCCGGGAACAACAGCGCGAGGAACTTGGGGAAGTCGTGCTCCAGGGCCTCTTTCCAGGGGCTATCGTGGTCGTGCTTGGCGGCGGTGTCTGAGGGTGGGGTGTCGGCGCTCATGGAGCGAGTCTAGCCGGTGCCCGGCTGGGGGTGGGAGGGACTTCGGCTGCGCTCATTAGGCTGTTCGGTATACTGTCCTTGGATTTCCTCGATCCCTGCAGCGATAAAGTCGTCCAAGGCATCGCACAGCGCGATCGCCTCCAACAGTTTGATGCGTGTCCCCGCCTCACCCATGCCTCAGTGGAAAATGGTCTCGGGTGTCTCAGCGCTCAGGATGCGTTTGGACCATTGCAGCAGTTGCTCCGGCTCGGCGGCCGTAATGCGTTCGCGGTAGGCATCAACGATGTCTGGTCCGAATTTCTCGTTGAGCAGTGTCAGTAGGATGGTCGCTTCGCCCTGCTGCACGCCCTGGTCAATAAACTGATCGGCAAACGCGCTCATGGTCTCAATCTCCTCGGCATACTGTTGCTGGTAGCGTTGGCGTTCATGCTCATCAAGGTTGGCGCCACGCACCGCGTGGGCGTAGACGTCGACTTTCTCCTCGGGCGCACAGCGCATGTTGGGCAGGTTGGGCAGGTTGGGCAGGTTCAGCCGGGCGACTAGGTAGGTTCTAGGTAGGTTCGCGCTTGTGCTAGCCTTCTGGCACGACCAACGTTTGCGGAGCAACCGCATCCGCGAAAGCGCGCACGCTCAGAATGGGTGTCGCGATCAGCGCCTGCGCCTCGCTGAAATCGCCATCTCCCGTGATCAAATAATCCGCTTTGCCAGAGGCTGCGCACATCAGAAAAGGCGCATCCTTGCGGTCGCGCGGGAAGTCGATCTTGTCCCTCGCTTCAATCATCCGCGTATCGGTCGCGAGCAGCTCCAACCACCAATTGATGGTTGCACGGTAGTGCTCCAGATCTGTTATTAAATGATATTCAATCATTATAAATCAGCAACTTGCTGGCCAACCCAACAGATTTGGAGCACTACCGTCTTACCATTGTTCCGTCAACGTCTCACCCGTCACAAACGCTTTGCCAAGACTTTAGCCCCATTGGGCGTCTTTCGGAATTCCTCATACGGCTGCCAGTCGTTCTACCGTATCTGGGAATTTCTCGACTAGCCGAATCAACAAGGCTGCCTGGGCATTAGGCCTGGCTCGGCCTTGCTCCCAGTTTTCAAGTGTGCGGGGATTGATGCGCAGATAACGTGCAAACATGGTGATCCAGATGACCGCCCCAGTCGAGGCTGTCATCGCTGCAAGACTCATTGCTGATTCTCCACATTGCCATCACCGGCCAGACGCGCCGCAAAGGCGTCATCGCGCAAAGCCCGAAACAGCTCGGCCTTCGTCAGCCCCATTTGGCACCGCATGAGCCTGAGCAATCCTCGTGCAAAAGGCGAGTGGTGGCGAGAAACGGTGACCAGACGGCGCTCGCCGCGAAAGCACGGATGCTCCCATTGCGCATGGGCCGTGCCGGGCTGGCGCTCCAGTGCAAACCCCAGGCGCATCAGCAGCTGTTCCAGCTCGCGCCACTCGACCGGTCGTTCCCTGACGCCCATGTGCCGCGCTCACACACAGCCGAGCGGGTCGCGGTAGTCTTCCGCCCACTGTCGCGCGGGCGCCGCACCAAGCCGGCGCAGGTGCGAGCCGAGCCACGCCAGCCAGTAGCGCAGCCGCAAATCCCAAGGCGCCGCGCGCCGCAGCAGCCGCTGTGCGCCCTGCCGATCGCCCGCGCGATCGATGGCAGTGACGCGGCTTAAGTAGTCGTCGATAGCGGCATGCAAACGCTCACGCGCTTCCCTAGCCGAGTCGGCCTGCACACCCAGCCCCAGGTCGATGCAATACGCCAGATACAGCGCGCCTTCTTGTTCAATCAGGCAGCGCAAGCGCAGTGATTTATCCTCCATGGCTCCTCCTGAAACGGTCACGTTGGCCAGATGATTGGCGGGCATTCTACCCCACCCCCTCCACCCGCTGAGCGCCTCGCCGCCAAGGGAGGTGGCGTGCAGGCGAACGCGTGGTGCCTCCACCCGCGCGCGGGTGATGAAGCTCGGCTCGGCGCGATGAATCGGCACCACATAGAGATCGCCCACCCCGCGGATGAGATAGCTCAGGCGCAGGGCGCGCGCTTGGGCCTGGTCGAGCCGGGCTTGATCGACCTGTTGCATCAGGTGCGAGGTGATCTCCAGGCGGGGCCGTTGCGATCCAGGGCGAACTCGATATCGAGCGGTTGGGCGCCGCCGGGTTGGCGCTGATAGGAGTCGAGCACGGCGGCGATGGCTTCGCGCAGGACATCGGCACGTCGGCGCGCACGCCCAGGCGCGAGGCGAAGGCGCCGGCTTGGGAGGCGGCGGCGCTGTCCTCAGCGCGCGCGGAACTGCGCACGGCGAGTGGCTGCGTGCCGAAGCGCGCGTGAATGGTGGAGAGGATCGCCTCGGGCTCAGCCGCCCAGCGCGCGGCGCTGAAGGCGAGCAGCGGCGGTACCTGGAAGCTGTCTGAACAGCCGGTCAGGCGCTCAAGGGTTTGCGCTTTGGTGCCGGGGCGTGGGGGTGCGCCCTTCAAATGTTGGTGCATGACTGACTTTAGGTGCTCGACCGAACTGATACTCAAGGCACGCTCGGTGCCTTGCGTCCCGCTACATTACATGGCACATGGCCCAACAGCCATGTGCCGCTCAATATCAGCCCCGCCATCATCTGTCAGCAAGCAGCATCGGCCCTAGTGCGCCGGCCTCGTCAAAGGGTGGCTCACCCGTGCCGGATGTTTCTTCGACCAACATGGCATCATCGATGCCGAGCAGCGGCCGTGGTGTCGCCGGTGCGTCGCATCCCGTCCGTTGCCGCAGCCAACCTCCAGCAGACGCGAGGCAGGCGGAAGCTGCGCGGCGAGCGACAGCGGCGATGATGACCGTCAGGCCTTGCGCCGCCAGATGGTTGCACAGGCGAAAGTAGATGCGTGTCAGCTCGATGCGCTCTTCGCGCGCATAGCCCCAGTGGTTGCCGAAGATGGCGCGCAGGTCGTCACCGTCGAGATAGACACTGCGCAGGCCGGCTTGGCGCAGTTTGAACTCGAGCTTGCGCGCAACGGTGGTCTTGCCGGAGGCGGAGTAGCCAGTAACCCAGATGACGCCAGGCCGATGTCGGGCGCTGCTTCTGCCTAGCTGATCACCTGGTGTCCCTTCAACCATGCTGAGCATAGAGTCCGCCTAGAACCGGCAATTCAGCCCTTTTAAGGTGCATAAAAGCAACATTTAAAATCAGCGACTTACGATTCCATGTGAATCTGCCGGTCACCGAACCACGCGATCCGTCGCAAGCACCTTGACGAAGAATCAGGGGCTTGCAGTCAGGTGAATTTCGTCACCTTAAAAGGGCTGAACCGGCAATTCCATATCCGAAGACTGAGCACTATCGTAGAGCGCACTCACCAATTCAAAATCAGGATAATTCTGATTGGTGCTAAAAAAATAGTCACGGTCATCGGCTTTATTCGAGTACGTCATCCGAAATACACCCACCTCCTCGACCGGATCAAAACGATAGAGAAGGGCGATGTGGAAGCTCTCGGCATCCAGTTCGACACGTGAGGCGTCATCATCATAGTGCCAGCGCAATAAGCCGCTTTCGGTATCCGCACACAACGACTTTATGAAGCGACGAATTTTCTCAGGCAACATCATTCTGCCCTCTTGGCGGGATTGTTGGCTTCTAACTGCTGTTTGAGCTGGAGCAGTTTTTTCAGCAACGCTGTTTTTTGTGGCTTTGAAAGGTAGGCGGAACCGCGTATTTGGTTGGCCTTTAACAGCTCAAACTCGATGTCGCCGAGCAGGTTGAAGGCCAGCCGGTTTTCCGAGTCGGGTGCTTCATCCAAGCCAGGCATGTTTTTGACGAGCAGACGACGCAAATATTGAAAGTGCACCACGCAAGCCGGGTACTTTTCCTGCATCAAATCCTGGGTCAGCAAGTCCACGCTGGCTAAACAATCGCTGATCGTTGAGGCATTTTCAACAGCCTGTACGCTCCGCAGCAAAGCAAGCGCCTGTTCTTGCACCGATCGGGTGATCTTCAGGCTGTGCAGAATCTCACCAATCGTCAGCAGCAACCCGATCAGCGTGATCAGCGTTCCCCAATAACTCAGATGATTGAGCCGAACTGGATCGGTGGCAATGCTGGGCGCAAACCCATAGACTGCAACCCACCACCCTCGCCACCAAAGAAGTCTTGCATCTGCTCATCGAGCTGCTGCTTTTTCTCATCTGCCGTGGCATGGATGGCGGCGGTTTTTTGCAGATTGTCCAGGCGGGCGTGGGAGAGGAGTTGGGCGTAGGCTAGGCCCAAGGCGCCGCTGGCGCAGAGTTCGGCGAGGGTGGCGGCGGGGAGGCGCTTGAGCGCGGCTTCGTCGATGTGCCAGAGTCCCTCGACGGCGGTGGGTTGGCCGTCGGCGCGCTGCATCTTGAGCGGCCAGGGGACGATGAGGCCGGCGTCGTGCAGGCGTCGTGCAGGCGGCGGGTGGCGCGGCGGGTGATTTGCAGATCGGCGCCATATTGGTTGGCGAAGGAACGGGCGCGAGCGAGTGCGGGGGCGTCGCCGCCCTGATCGTCGAACAGTGGCTCGGCGTCGTCCTCGGTGCTGAAGGCGGCCTCGTCGATGCAGAGCACCCCGGCGGCGGCGAAGCGGTCGTGGTCGAAAGGCTTCCAGCGCCGGCGGGCAAAGTCGGCGTGGGTGATAGCTTGGTAAGTCGGCATGGCGGGACTCCGGGGGTATTTGATTGAGTCCAGTCTACTGGGACGATGCGGTTCGCCGGATGGTCAGGTGGTTGCGGGCCAAAGGACATTCCGCATAGCTGGGTGTTGAGACCTTGGGCCTTGCGGGCAGAGACCAACCCGCCGCTCAGTGCTGAACCTCTGTGCCACTGCGTTGCAAGCACTCAACCAGCTCCAGATACGCCTGCTCCACGTCCCCGTCCTCGATCCCAGCGGCGATGAAATCATCCAGCGCATCGCACAGGATGATCGCCTCGGGGCTGTCGCCCAG
>NZ_JAYESN010000180.1:0-6851 GCF_034860625.1 Lamprobacter sp. | reverse complement strand
TGATCAATTGCTCAGCCTCCAGGGCGGCGCAGAGGCGCGGGGTGTGCGGGCGATTCTAGCGAGTCCGCTCAGGCAAGCGTCTCCACCCACGCCAACTGCTGGGGCAGGCACACGCGCTTGAGATCATAGGTGGCCTGGGCAAAGGCGCGAGCGTTGCGGTCCAGGCGTTGGCGGGTGGCGGGGTCGTCGAGCAGCTCGCTGATGGCGTTGGCGAGGCCGGCGGTGTCGAAGAAGTCGACCAGGCGGCCAGTCTCGTCGTGCTGGATGGCCTCATGCAGCGGTGCGGTGTCGCTGGCGACGATGGCGCAACCGAGGCTCATCGCCTCGAGCAGGCTCCAGCTGAGCACGAAGGGATAAGTGAGGTAGACGTGCACACTGGAGCACTGCAGCAGCGCCACGAAGTGCGGGTAGCTGAGATTGCCGAGGAAATGCACCCGCGCCCAGTCGGGGGCGGCGATCTGCGGGCGGACCTCGTCGATGAGGATCTGCTTCCAGGTGCGGTTGCCGTAGCGTGCGGGATCGGGGCGAGCGCCGTAGCTGACCTCATCGCCGCCGACGATGAGCACGCGCGCCTTGGGTCGGCGCCGGAGCAGCTTGGGCAGTGCGCGCATGAACGTATGGTAGCCGCGGTAGGGCTCGAGGTTGCGGTTGACGAAGGTGATGACCTCATCGCCCGGCCCTAAGGGTCACCTGGGTGCTGGGGCCCGCGTCTGCACCCGTGCCAGCGCCCGTGCCAGCGCCCGTGCCAGCACCAGCACCAGTGCCAGTGCCAGTGCCAGTGCCAGTGCCAGTGCCAGTGCCAGTGCCAGTGCCAGTGCCAGTGCCAGTGCCAGTGCCAGCGCCAGCAGCAGGGCCAGTGCCAGTCGCGGCGGCGGCGGTCGTCAGGGTTAGCTGCACTGCGGGGTTGGGCGCGAGGGCGTCGGTGTCGATGCCGTCGTGGATCACGCGAATGCGTTGGCGGAAGGACTCGGGGAAGGTGCTGGCCTGCCAGTGGGTGGGGCTGATACCCGCATCGGCGCGCTCCATGTGGAGCAGGTTGTTGAGGTTTTTCAGCCGCAGCCGGCAGACGTCGCCGGGGTCCTTGGCAGGAAATTCGGGATCAAAGCCGACATCGGCGCCTTGTGGGTGGTAGAAGAACTCGCAGTAAATGGCCAGGCGTGCCTGCGGCCAGACCTCTTTCAGAAACAGACTCTCACCCCAGCCGGGATGGGCGATGATCACACTGGGGTTGAAGCCCTGAGCCTTGAGCTGGAGCGCCGCCCGAAAGCAGGCCTCGGCGCGGATGGTCTTGGTCTCGAAATCGCTGACCCAGGGGTGCACGCCGTTGGTGGTGCCGCGGCTGACGCTGTAAGGCACCAGGCGCACACCCTGCCACTCGGCGACACCCGGCTGTTGCAGGGTCATCGCCGTGACTTGATGGCCCTGCTGTGCCAGCGCCGGGGCCAGGTGCTTGAACTGGCCGGGGAAGTGTTGGTGGATGAAGAGGAGGTTCATCGGCTATTCGCCTGATACAGCGCCAAATCCTCTGCGCGATCGACCTCGCCCCAGCGTCCTCGATAAGGCACGGCAGTGATGGGCATACGACCGGCGACGATCATCCGCTGCAGTGCCGCTGTCATGTGCAGGGCATCACGCTCAGATGGCGGCAGTTGTCCGCGCAGGCGCTCAAGTTCTGCCCAGCCCGCGGGTGCGAAGCGCAGCAGGCCCATGTATTGGCCTTCGATGGTCTCCAGGCTGGTCGGTGGCTGGCCGATCTCGGCCAGGGTGCCATCGGGGTTGAGCCGAAAACTCTCGGCATCGACCAGTGGATCGGCGAAGCGGCGGGTCCAGAGCGAGCGCCAGTTGGGGTCGTAGGTCAGCGCCACGGCGGCCGCGCTATCGCGCAAGGCCAGCACCGCTGGTGGCTCGTAGAAGATGTCGCCATAGCTCAGGATGCAGGCATCGGTTTGCAGCCACGCGCGAGCGCAAGCCAGGGAGCTAACCATGTTGGTGTCGGCCCAGCGCGGATTATGGAATGCCGTTAAGCCAAAGCCGGCCAGCAGCTCGCGGCGATAACCGGTCACGATACCGATCTCGGCGATGCCCGCCGCGCGCAAGGCGTCGAGTTGCCACTGCAGCAAGGACCGGCCGGCGACTTCGAGCAGGCACTTCGGGCGCTCCTCGGTCAGCGCGCCCATGCGGCTACCGCGCCCGGCGGCGAGAATAATGGCTTTCATCCAAACAGATTCCGTAGTCTCAAGATGTCGCGTTGCTCAAACGACGGCTCGCGCTCGGGATAAGCATCCACGCGCTGGCTGACGGCGACTGGGCGCAGCACGATTGTCGCGCTCATCAAGCGCCCCCGGCACTTTTAGGCATCAACGCTATCAGCCGCTCCCAGACCTGTTGCGCCAGCCTGTCCGCTGTCTGCCCCGGTTCAAACTCTGCCACCCAGTCGGGTGTCTGGGGTTCATCAATGGGCACATCCAGCCCGGCCAGATCGCGCAATTCCCCCCGATCAAAGCGCTGGTATAAGCCTTTCGGATCGCGCCGCCGCAGTTCTGCAAGCGGCACCTTCAGATACAGCTCAAAATACCCCGGCAGATGGATGCGGTTCCAGGCATGCACTTCCCGAAACAGGGAGATAGTCGCCATCACCACCGTTGGGCCTTGGCTCGCGATCACCTGGCACAGGCGTGCGTAACGCAGCGCCAGTGCCAGGCGCGCGTTCCGGTCGTGGTGGCTCTGGTTGACGGTCTCGGCATCGAAGAGCGACCGTAGCTCGTCGCCGTCGAGTTGCACCACCGAGCGGCCAGCATCGCGCAGCTTCGCGCTCAGCCCGGTGGCGAGGGTGGACTTGCCCGCGCCCGATAGGCCGGTGATCCAGATCACCATGGTTGGTGTAACACGAAAGGCTGCCGACTCAAGACGATCGCTCCGGTTTCCGGCGATACACCAGTCCCGGCTCGAAGCCCTCGTTGAGCGATTGCGGGGGCGGCGGGATCAGGTCAGGATTGACCGGCTGCGGCGGTGATGACCGCTCAGGTTCTTCCGCTGCCGGCACCGTAGGCGATGGTATGAATTGCTCTTCGCGCATGCGCTGTTCTCCATCTGGCGTTGTCTCGATGGGTAAGGCAGTCTCAACACCCCTGGATGGCGGCCGGGGCATCTCATCATCATCGGGATAAAGCCAGCGTGTACCGACACCTTGGAACAATAGGCCAACAGCCGTCGTCAGCGCGATGACAAACGCAAGCAGGACGGCCAAGACATTAAACTTGGTCGCGGCAACGCGCAGCTTATTGTCGATCTGATCCCTGAGTTGGCGATTCTCCTGCGCGAGCGCCGCTCGTTCTCGTACAATCTCTGCTGTCACACCAGCCGCAGCCATGGCCTCGTTTACACGCGCAATCACCGCCAACCCAGCGGTTATGTCGGCTTGAATCTCCGCGTAGTAATCAATCCTCGCGTGCGCCCTCAGACGGGCCGCGCCGATCCGCTCAAGAAAGGCCGCCAATTCCCGCGCCAACGTTTTGGTCGTGGTCGGATCGGGCAAGAACGACAGCTTGTCCCGATACGCCTCCGCCATGTGATAGACATAGAGATCCAGCGCATCATAGTAGGCGCGCTTACAGTGCTTGAAGGCCTCGACCACATTCGCCCGATAGGCTGCATCCCGCTCCGGCGCAGTCACCGCCTTGAGTACATGATGCCCAGCATAGCGTAACTGATTGATCGGCTGCGCCATGGTCGAGGGCAACACATTGGCCAGCACGCGGATGAGTTTTTCCGTCTCCAGATACCAGCCCTGCACATGCACCAGTTGGATCTGATCTTCCAGCTCCGGCGCCCGATCCATGTCGCGCACATCGGCTCGCGCCTCTTCCTCCAGCAGACTGATCAAGCGCGACGCAGACCCGTGCTCCTCACTGCTCATGCGACGACTTTAGCGCCCGAGCGCGCGGATAGTCTGCAACGCTTGCTGTGCGCGTTCATGCAACTGCGCACTGGTCAGGCCATCGGTGGCCAGCGCGCGGCGGGCGTCGACCACCACCTGCCCTTTGCTGAGATGGTTGGTCGGCCGCAAGCCATAGCTCGCATCCACACCCGCAGGCAGGCTAGGCCCTTGAACGGCGCGGCCAATCCGATCCAAACCAGACCAGTGCGCAACAATGCGCTGATAGAAAGACATACTCACTCCTCTCAATGACTAAAGCCCGGTGGCCATGCCCATGACGCACGCAGCGGAAAAGAAGGCTAACACGGGCCACTCCCCAGTGGCAGCCACGGCTTGTTGCTGCCCAGAGCACCTTGTCAATCACCCCACCCCCTCCACCCGCCGACTCCCGCAATCGAGCAGCACCCGGGGCGCGGCCGTGACCTGGGCAAACAGCGCCTCGCCGCAGCCGATGGCGGCGGGCAGTGGCTGCTCGGCACAGCGGATGGCCATGTGCGAGTTGGCGCCGCCGTACTGGGTGATCAGCCCGGCGATGTCGCGGGTGAAGATCCAGTCGAAGCCGGGGTCGGCCTGTTCGATGCAGACGATGCAGCCGCTGAGCGCTTCGCCGCCGAGGGAGGTGGCGTGCAGGTGAACGCGCGGGGCTTCCACCCGCGCGCGGGTGATGAAGCTCGGCTCGGCGCGATGAATCGGCACCACATAATAGAGATCTCCCACGCTGCGGATGAGATAGCTCAGGCGCAGGGCGCGCGCCTGGGCCTGGTCGAGCCGGGCTTGATCGACCTGTTGCATCAGGTGCGAGGTGATCTCCAGGCGGGCGCTGCGCTGGCGGGTGTCGAGCATCGCCTCGATGCGCAGGTAAGACAGCTCCTCGCGCCCCAGGCTGCGGCACTGGCCCCAGGCGGCGAGGGTCTCGAGCGCGGCGCTTAGATGGCGAGTGAAGACGAACTTGCCGTACTCGCGCCCTTGAATGGCGCGGCGGGCATAGGTCAGCAACGCCTCGGGCGTGGTGGCGGCGTACAGTCCCAAGCGCGGGCTCCAGTAGCGGCCATGCGCCAGCCAGTGCCGCACGCGAAAGGCACCGACCAAATGGCGAATGAAATCGGGCGCGGCCGCGCCCTCGGTCAACCAGAGCTTGAGTAATTCCTGCTCCAGTGACACCCGGTGCCCCACACGCACATAGAGCGCTCGGCACGCACGTGAAAAGGGATCTCTGCGGCGCTCATACACCCGCTCTAGGTAGTCAACCCGAAAAGCCGCCTCCATCGCCGCCAATAGCGACAGGATGGCGGAACGGTCGACTTCCCGCAGCGTCACGGCTAGAGTCTGGGCGACTTCATCCTCGCGCGCACCTTGGAAGCACTGGCAAAACTCCGCCGAGCCTGCGCGGAACCAGGCGCGCACCGACTGATGCAGCAGAGTGCGATGCCGCGCAATGTCATCAAAGGATTGCTGCTGACCGGACAGCACGACGGCACGCGCTTTCACTGCCATGATCGCGCTTAGCCTTGGGTAACCTGCATGATGGCGTCGTAGAACGACTCCGCCTCGAGCGACAGGTAGCGAATGTTTGGCGCCTCGGTGGCGATTTTCCACACCCAAACCGGTGTGGCTCGGGTCTCGGCTTGCGGCTCGGGCGTATCGCCAACACGCAAGGTCACGGCCAGACGCGGCCCCTCTGAGACGGCATCGACCAGGACAAATTTCACCACACCGCAAGGGCCGATCAGATCCACCCGTCCTTGTGCCGCGATCAGGTTGGTGCCGATGGGCTCCAGGCGCAGTTCATGCAAGCCGACCTGAATCCGCGCGCTGCGGGCCTGATAGCGTCCGACACACTCTTCCTCCAGCGTGGTGGTGGCCATGTTAAGGCGCAGCTTGTCCTGGGCGATGTAAGGCTGCAAAAATTCCTCGACGCGCGCATAAAACTCGTCCAGCGCTTGCAGCCAGCGCGTTTTTCTTACTGACCAATCGATTGCAGCCGATGGTGCGACCGCCAGTTCTTCGTCCAGAAAGGCATCAAAGGTGGTGGTTGTCATCGCTTGATTTCCTCTGCCTCGTTGGTTCGCGCGAATGTCACCATAGCAATCTTTCGCCTGCTTGAGCAGGCTGCATGCTAACGCTAACGCTCCTGGTGCCGGTCTCTGCGGTGGTTATATCAGCCCCAAGATCGCCGTGTTGATCAGTGCGTGACAACCCACATTGGCGTCGTTCACATTGTCATTCGATTCAAACCCCTGCACCAACGCATCCATGCCGGCGGCCACCTGCATCATCCCCGTGATAGCCTGATGCGCTGGCTGTTTCTCCGGCATCTGCTCCAAACAGCGCATGAGGCAGGGGCCATGCTCAAAACACCCGAACAACTCCTCAAATCTTGCGCGCCGGTTCTGCATAGCGATCCGGTGCAATGCGAACTGCTCAGCCAGCTCACTCAGGGACACCAGCGGCCAGCTCTCGCCGGCAATGACGGGCTCGTTGCCAAGCGCTGCAGCAACGCCATCGGGTCCAAGCGTATCGATGACCAGCAGCGGCAGGGCGAAAGGCGGATCGCCCTCGGCTCCTGCAACGCTCGGCGGACCAGTTGGCGGGCGCACCTGGCCGAGACTGTCGAACCAGTCCAGAAAGGGCTGCGGATCGGTGTCGCCGGACGGGTCGGCAAGCTCATCGCTGTTGAAGAAAGCGATATACGCGCGCTGTTGGTCGGTAAGACAATCCAGACCGACGGCACGGGAGCAGTTTGTCTTACAGATGTTAGCGCGGTTGAACACTGCACCTTTGGCGTAGTCGATGAGATCCCAGACCACAGGTATTGCGCGCCGGGGTGGGTGGCCTTGGGAAACACCGAACGCTTCAGTTCGTTGAGCGCCTGGCCGCTGCGGCGATAGCCGAAGCGCGGCCAGTACCGGTAGTG
>NZ_JAYESN010000179.1:0-6899 GCF_034860625.1 Lamprobacter sp. | reverse complement strand
CGCGAGACCAACGAGTACGTCCTCTCGGCGCATGCGGGCCTCGTCGAGGAATCCATCCAGCGTGCCCGCGAAGAGGATCGACAGGGCGCCGCCTGGCCGGACATCCAGTACCTCTGGCCGCAGCACCCGATCAGCCAGTGGCTGATCGACCGCGTCATCGGCGGGGTCGGGCGCCGCCGCGCCCCTGTCATCGTCAGCCCGCACCTGGCCGCCGACGAATGCGCCTTCCTCATGCTCGGGCTCATCCCCAACCGCAAGGGCCAGCCGCTGATCGCCGAATGGAAGGCCATCCTGCGCCGTGGCAACGCGGATCATGCCATCGAAGACTTTGACGATTTCTGTCAGCGCGCCGGCCTTGCCGAGCGGCAGCTGCCGAACGCCAAGCCCGCGCTGGATCTCGCCAAGCTGCAACGCGCGCTGGGCGATGCCGTGGCCACCATGCAGCTGTTCGTCGAGGATCAGGTCAAGACCTTCAGCGCCTCACGCGCGGCCGAGGTCAAGCACAAGCTGGCCGAGCTCAACGAGCTGCGCGGTGCCCAGGAGCAACACTTGGAGCTGCGCCTGGCCAATGTCATTGAGACCGTCCGCGCCGCTCGCCGGGCGCAACGCCTGAAGGACATTGATAACGTCTTCGCCGAGTACGGCCAATGGGTCAAGGACAGCCTCGAAGTCGAGCCCGTACCCTTCGTGCAGGTGCTTGCCGCCGTCACCGGACGCAACGAGCCTGACGCTGGTCTGGATCTTTGAGCGCGCCCACCCCGGCGATCGGACAGGCAATAGGAGCTGAGACAGCAATGGCCACAATGGAACACTTCGACGTCTTCCCCGGCATCGGCAACGAGAACGAGTTCTACAGCCATCACTTCTTCGCCCACGGCTTCCAGGCGCGGATCAAGGACTGGCTGCAGCAGCAAGCCGCGGCGGCGGCCGAGACCGAGACCGAGACCGCTGGCGGCCAACCCGATCAACAACCCCCGGAGCCGCCGGCGAAGCGCCTGGGGAGCCTGGCGCGCGCCTTCTTCCGTCGGCATGCCGCTGATCCGGCCGATGAAGACTTCGACGCCCGCCTGAACTGGCATCGCGAGCTGCATCGACCCCTGCTGGAGGCGCTGGGTTATCGCCTCGAACCGCAGGAGCAGGAATGGAGCGCCGGGCAACCGTTGCCGCTCTGGTCCGTGGCCACTCAGGGTGCAAGCCATAACACCGGCTCGCAATCCGGCTTGCACTCCGGCTTGCACTCCGGCCCGAACCTTGGCCCGCAGCCTGGCCAGCCCGCCATCGGCCTGCCCGAGCTGGTCATCATCCCCGCCTTCAATCCCGAACAAAAGCCGCACCGAGACGATCCTGCCGTCGATCCGCTCGACGTCACCCTCAGCGCCCAACACTTCCGCATCCAGGAGCTGCCGGCGCCCTATCGCGGCAAGCAGAAGCAGGCCCCGCGTCCGCTCGCCGAGATCCTCTCCGATGCGCTGTTCGCCGCCGATCATCCGCCGCGCTTCGTGCTGCTGATCGGTGAGCTGGAGTGGGTGCTGATCGACCGCTTCAAATGGCCGAGCAATCGCCTGCTGCGCTTCGACCTGAGCGAGATCCTTGGCCAGCGCCAGCCGGCGACCCTGAACGCCTGCGTCGCCCTGCTGCATCGCGAGGCCCTCTGTCCGCGCTCCGGCGAGGGCTTGCTCGACAGCCTCGATGCCGAGTCCCACAAGCACGACGCCGGTGTTAGCGCCGATCTCAAATACGCCCTGCGCGAGGCCATCGAGCAGCTCGGCAACGAGGCCGCCCGCCAACTGATCCAGGACCATGGCTACAGCTATAGCGGCACCCTCAAGCGTCTCGACGAAGGCCAGCTCAGCACCGAATGCGTGCGCCTGGTCTACCGGCTGATCTTCCTGTTCTACATCGAGGCGCGCCCGGAGCTGGGCTATGTGCCGATCAACAGCAGCGATGTCTACGCCCGCGGCTACAGCCTCGAGCACCTGCGCGACCTGACCCTGACCGACCTGCACAGCACCGCCGCGCAGAACGGCACCTATTTCGATCAGACCCTGCGCAAGCTCTTCGCGCTGGTCGCCAACGGCACCGCGCGCGACCAACAGCTCATGGTCGGCTCGGCGACGGTCAACGCCTTCGAGCTGGCGCCACTCGACAGCCGCCTGTTCGACCCCGCCGGCACGCCGCTGCTGAACCGAGTGCGCTTTCCCAACCACGTCTGGCAGCAGGTGCTGCGCGGGCTCTCGTTTGCCAAAGACCCACGCAGCCGTCGCACCCGCCGCGTCAGCTACCAGGCGCTCTCGATCAACCAGCTCGGCTCGGTCTACGAGTCGCTGCTCTCCTATCGCGGCTTCTTCGCCAGCGCAGATCTTTACGAGGTGATGCCCGCGGATGGCGGCGCCGCCAGCAATGCCGCCAGCGCTAGCGCCGACAGGACCGGCGAAGACGGCTTCGATGACAACGACAGCGGCGATCACGACACACCCGATCACGACACACCCGATCACGACACCCCCGACAGCGATCGCGCCGACAACCAGCACGACGGCGCCAGCACCCATCGCCGCCGCACGGATAGGGATGCCGACGCCGATGCCGACACCGATGCCGATGCGGACAGCGATGCGGACACAGACGCCAGCAGCGACAGCTACGGCGGCAGCAGCGACCCGCTCGCCAACGGCTGGTTCGTCACCCAGGCGCGCATCGGCGACTACCACAACAGCGAGAAGGTCACCTTCCGCAACGCCGAGGGCCGCCGCGAGCTGCGCGTCTACCCCAAGGGCAGCTTCATCTACCGCCTCGCCGGGCGCGACCGGCAGAAGAGCGCCAGCTTCTACACCCCGCAAACCCTGACCCAGTGCCTGGTCAAGTACGCGCTCAAGGAACTGCTCGCCGGCAAGCGCGCCGACGACATCCTCAAGCTGCGCGTGCTCGAGCTGGCGATGGGCAGCGCCGCGTTCCTGAACGAGGTCGTGAATCAACTGGCCGAGGCCTATCTCGAGCGCAAGCAGATCGAGCTGAAGCGGCGCATCCCGCACGACCAATACGCCCAGGAGCTGCAGAAGGTGCGCATGCGCCTGGCCGATGGCAACGTCTTCGGTGTCGACCTCAACCCCATCGCCACCGAGCTGGCCGAGGTCAGCCTCTGGCTCAACGCCATCTACGGCGAAACCGACCAGCGCGGCCGCCCGCTGCCGGCGCGGGTGCCCTGGTTCGGCTACCAGCTCTTCACCGGCAACTCGCTGGTCGGCGCGCGGCCGCAGGTGTTTCGCGTCAGCCAACTGCAGGCGCCGCACAAGCGCCGCGCCGGCGACGGCAAGTCGGTGCCCAATCCGGATTGCTGGCTCCATGCCAGCCCGCGCCGGGTCACCCCCAGCGCGCCGCGCCGCGAGGATGAGATCTACCACTTCCTGCTCCCCGATGCCGGCTTCTGCGACTACGCCAACAAGGCGGTCAAGACCTACTACGAGACCGAGCTGAAGCAGGTCAAGGCCTGGCAGAAGGGCCTACTCGGGCGCTTCTCCGAGGTCGAGATCCGCCGCCTCCAGCAGCTCAGCGCCAAGATCGACGCCCTCTGGCGGGAGCACGCCCAGCAGCTCGCCGCCGACCGCGCGCGCACCGAGGACCAGCTCCCGGTCTGGCCGCACACCGGCCCCGATGCCGACCCAGGCCAGATCACCAGCCGTGCGAGCAAGGAGGCCACCCGCAAGGCCGGCATGCTCAATGAAGACGCCGCGCTCGCCACCCCCTATCGGCGCCTCAAGCTGGTGATGGACTACTGGTGCGCGCTCTGGTTCTGGCCCTTGGACCAGGTCGGCGGCCTGCCCAGTCGCACCCAATGGATCACCGAGGTCGGCGCCATCCTCGACGGCAACCTGATGGACATCGACGAGCAGGTCGAGATGGACCTATCCGCGCAACCGACGCCGGCCCAGCGCCAACCGCTGGCGCCGGAGCCACAGAGCAGCCTTTTCGACGACCAGCCCGGGCAGTTGTCGCTGAGCGCGCCGACCGAGGCCAAGAGCCTGCACGACCGCTACGGTGAGCTGCGCATCGCCCGGCTGCGCGAGCACTTCCCGCGCGTCCAGCAGGTCGAGGCGCTGGCCGCGCGCTATCGGTTCTTCCATTGGGAGCTGAGCTTTGCCGATCTGTTTGGCTGGCACGGGGGGGAAGGAGTGAGTGGAGAGGAGCGAGGCGTGAGTGGGGAAGAGGGAGGAGTGAGGGGAGAGGAGCGAGGAGTGAGTGGGGAGGGCGCCTTTGGGTTTGATCTGATCATTGGGAATCCGCCTTGGATCAAGGTTGAGTGGGAGGAGAAGGGCATCCTTGGCGAGGCCGATCCGCGGATTGCCATCCGCAAGATGAGCGCCTCCGAGTTGGCGCGCCGGCGCGCTGAGCTGTTTGCGGACTGGCCGGGGATGCAGGCCGCCTGGCTGGATGAGTTTTGCGAGCAGGCCGGGATGCAGGCGTTCTTGAATGCGCGGCAGAACTATCCGTTGCTCAAGGGCGTGCAGACCAATCTGTATAAGTGCTTTTTGCCGCAGGCTTGGATGATTGGAAACGCCGAGGGCGTATCAGCTTTCGTTCACCCCGAAGGCGTCTATGACGACCCCAAGGGTGGCGCATTTCGTGAGGCGATCTATCCGCGTCTCAAGCTCCATTGCCAATATCAAAACGAGTTTGGACTCTTTGTTGGCACTAATGATCATGGAAGAATGCGGTTTGGCACCCACGTCTACAAAAACCAAGCCAGCGAGTCGGTCGGCTTTATCACCATCAATAACCTGTTTACCCCCAGTACAGTCGATGTCTGTTTCGCCCACGACGGCAGCGGCCCTGTGCCCGGCATCAAGCAAGAGAGCGAGGGCGGGCGCTCGCATTGGAATACCCAAGGTCATCGGGATCGGCTGATCCCGGTCGGCGAGCATGAGCTGGCGCTCTTCGCCCAGCTTTACGACGAGGCCGGCACGCCGCCGCTGCAAGCGCGCCTGCCCGCGCTGCATGCCCGGCCGTTGATCTCGGTGCTGGAGAAGTTCGCCGCTCAGCCCCGCCGCTTGGGGGATCTCAAGGGCGAGTATTTCTCGACGGTGATGTTCGATGAGACCTACGCGCAGCGCGACGGCACCATCCGCCGCGAAACCTGCTTCCCCGAGGATGCCGGTCAATGGGTGCTCTCCGGCCCGCACTTCTTCGTCGGCGCCTCGTTCTACAAGACCCCGCGCGCGGTCTGCACCGCCAACAGTCATTACGATTGCCTCGACCTGACCGCGCTGCCCGACGACTATCTGCCGCGCACCAACTATGTGCCCGACTGCTCGCCGGCGGAGTATGCGGAGCGGACGCCGAGGGTGCCTTGGGTGGAACTGGGAGAAAGCGAGTGCCGGCGTGTGACTGAATACTATCGGCTTACGTCAAGAACCATGATCGGAGCCTCTTCTGAACGCACATTGCAGAGTTGCATCATCCAAAAAGATGTTGCTCACATTGATCTTGGCTTTACAGTCCTACCCCAAAATCAAGAAGTCCTGCTTGATGCCGCAACTACCCATGCCTCGATCATTTTTGATTTTTTTGTTAAGAGCACTGGCAAGGGGCATTTCAGAAACGATATTGCGTCACTCTTGCCGTTGGTCGAGTTTCGTCAGCTTTTAGCTCCTGCTCGTTCTAGGGTTCTGGGTTTGAATTGCCTCACGACAGGCTACGCTGACCTCTGGCGGTCATCTTATAGTCCAAGTTTCTGTCACCAACGCTGGTCCACCGAAAGCTCCCTGCTCGCCCCCGATTTCTTCACCCACCTCACCCCCCACTGGCAACGCCACTGCGCGCTTCGCACCGACTACGCCCGCCGTCAGGCGCTGCTTGAGATCGATGTGCTGGTCGCCCAGGCGCTCGGCCTGACCCTGGACGAACTGCTGACCCTCTACCGCGTCCAATTCCCGGTGATGCGCCAGTACGAGGCCGATACCTGGTACGACCAGCGCGGGCGCATCGTCTTCACCCCGAGCAAGGGGCTGGTCGGCGTCGGCCTGCCGCGCACCGCGCGCAGGGCCGATCTCAACGCTGGCATCCGCTACGGTGTGGAGGCGCCAGACCGTCGCGAGCAGGGCATCGCGCTGGGCTGGGAGGACATCCGCGCGCTGCCTGCCGGCGCCACCGTCACCAAGACCTTCCCGGACGACACCTTGCCCGGCGGCCCGGTCGAGCGGACGATCCGCTATCAAGCCCCGTTCGTGCGGCCTGATCGCGAGCAGGACTACCACCGTGCCTGGGGATACTTTCAGCACATCGACAACCACCAACCTCTGGATTGGAATCCAGGCGCTTGAGCGTTTTCGATCATGCGTTTCACATGGCAAGAACAAAAACGGCGCACCAATCTGGCGAAGCATGGCTTCGACTTCGCGAGCGCGGAGCAGGTGTTTTCGGGCCACACCTTCAGCTTCGAGGATCAGAGATACGCCTACGACGAACAAAGGTTCATCACAGTGGGTCTACTCGGTATCGATGTCGTCGTGATGGTGCATACCGAGACAGCCGATGAGATTCACATCATTTCGATGCGGAAGGCCGAAAAACATGAGCAACAAGCCTATTTCAGATCACTCCGCGGTAAACGCTGACCTCGATGAAGCGCCACCGTTAACCGAGGCGGATTGGCAACGCGCGATTCACCGCGTTGGCCTCAAACCCGTCACAACGCCAAAGACAGAGGTCACCATCCCGCTTGATGCGGATGTTCTCGCGTGGCTCGAAGAACGAGCAAGCACGGAAGACTATCCCACGTTAATCAACGGCGCGCTGCGCGATACCATGCGAGAACATCGGCTTGAGGAACGGATCAGACGTGTGATCCGTGAAGAATTGCACGCAGGTTGACGTGACAGGGCAACGCGCGCTCCGAGCCACCG
>NZ_JAYESN010000178.1:0-6901 GCF_034860625.1 Lamprobacter sp. | reverse complement strand
CGGCTGGTTCTTGGCGACAATCTCGCGATAGGCACGGGTCTGTTCGAGTGGGGTCAGTTCACCAAGCATGCGGAGGATCTCCTCTAAGGTCTGGTCCTGAAAACGCGCCATGAGCCAGGATTGGAAGACATCGAGACAACCTTAATCTGACCATAGGCGATGGGGGCTTGTTCGCGCAAGCTCGCGCCGATGGTGTAGAGGGCGGTCAGCTGCCCTGCTCCGTTCAAGCCACGCGCCATGGCGAGCGCGCCAAGTCCCAGGCCGGTGTCGGCATCCAACAGGCGCAGGCCGGGCTGGATGAGCTGGCGCAGGAAGGCGTGCTCGGGCTCGGGCCAGTCTTCATACTCGAGCAGCGTCAGGGTGACTGGGTTGTCGAGGTCGGCTGCGACGTTGACCTGGGGGCCGGTGTTAAGCTTGAGGGTCCAATAGCGCTGCATGGTCGAACGGTGGCACCTCTGTTAATCGAAGACGAATTCGTCTTCTGGCTCGCCGGAGGCTATCGGTGCCGATTCTGTACCTGACGCTGCATCGGGCTCAAGTTCAGCCTCAGCATCCAGCTCCTCAGCCCTCATTTCATCCAGCTCAACCGCGCCGCCGCCGGCATCGACCATGATGTTGCCCTCGGCCTCGGCCTCGTTCAGGCCCTCTTCCACCGGCCGTTTGACGATGCCTTCGGCGATCAGATACGCCTCGGCCTTGTCCGCGTCGACCCGCGTCAGCAGCTCATGACTGAGGTCGCGAATCCCGTAGATGGTGTGTAGCAGAAAGGCGAGCTTCAGGCATTGCTCATTCGTCAGCTCGGCCAGACGCGCAACACTGGGGATGAACAGGGCATCGGCGACGATCAGCTCGCTGCTTTGCTTTTTCAGCAGATCATCGCGCTCGGGCAGATGGCTGCGGCGACCGATGTCGTGGAAGCAATAGAAACGGTAGCCGTTGCGACTGGCCCAGTAGCTGATCTCGTCAAGGCTCGGTTGGCGCTGATGGGTGCGCTCGAAGGCGATGTGCACTTCGATCAACAGGCCATTCTTGAGCGCTTGGGTGCCGTGCTCAAGGATGGTGGCGGCATCACTGAGCCCGTCTAAGAGCAGCCAATCTAGACTCTCTAGGCCCTCGATCTGATCCAGGCCAATGGTTTGGATGGGCAGTTGGGTGAGGACACGCGCGCCCTCGCGGACTTCTGGCGGCAGTTGTTCCGCGGGTAGCGGTGCCAAGGTGCTGCTCAGTCTCGGCTCTAGACAGGCATACAGGGTGGTGGGCTGGCCGTCGCCGAGCAGGGCATGACGGAAGAGTTGCACCTGCTCGGTGTTGGTGAAGCGCTCTGGCTGCTCGACCTGGCTCTGGGGGTCGAAGGCGACGATCCCAAAGGCGCCGGTCTTGAGCAGGATGGGTAGAGCCCCGCCGCGTAGTAGCTTGCTGCTGTTGTCGAGCACCACCAACTTACTGGGCAATTGCCAGTTGAAGGCGTCGAGCTGGAGCGCTTCGGCCCTGGTCAGCGGGAGTGGCTCGGGCACGCTGACCCTGATCGGCTCGGCCTCACCGTCGAACCAGGCTTGGCCTTGTTTGTCGAGTGTTAGCGCCGCTGGCGGCTTGTCCTCGCAGTAGCGCTGCCAGATGGCGCGCATGGCGATCATGAAATGGCGCGCGAAGCGCTGGCTATCGCAGACCGGCGATTCGCGCAGCACCTGACGCAGATGCTGGCGGATGGTGGCCAGGCTGTCGAGGTCGCTGGCCAGTTCGATGACCCGCGCGCGGTATTCGTCCCAGCTTGAGACCACCAGTTCAGGCAAACCAGCATTGGTGAGATGGGTGGCGCTGTGGCGACCGGCGAAGGTGGGGCCTGGCAGGGTCACCACCGGCACGCCCATCAGCAGGGCCTCGCAGGTGGTGAGGCCGCCGGAATAGGGCCAGGTGTCGAGGGCGATGTCGACGCGGTTGTAGGTGTTGAGTAGGGCGTGGTGGGGCGTAAAACCCTCGAGCAGCAAGCGCTCACCGTCGATGCCCTCGGCAGCAAAGGCCGCACGCATGCGCTCGTACACCGGTTCACTATCGAAGGCCTTGCCCTTGAGCAGCAGGCGCGATCCCGGCAGGGCGTGCAGCAATTGCGACCATTCGTGGGTCAGCTCGGGATTGAGCTTGGTCGGGTTGTTGAAGCAGCCAAGGGTCAGTGTGCCTTGCTTAAGCGCTGGCAAGGGGCCGACTGGAGGTGTGTAGGGCGGCGGATGGTAAACAATATAATCATCCGGTAGGCGGATGAGCTTTTCGTTATAAAAGGCGTCTTCCTCTGCGCCAAGCGGCGTTTCGATGGCATCGCTCAGGAGGTAATCGATGGCGTGGATGCCGGTCGTGTTGATCAGCCCGCCAACCCATTTCACGATCAGCGGCGCCGGCTGCCGAGCAATCACGCGCGCGCGGGTGCCGCGATTGTGACCCGCCAGATCGAACAGGATGTCGATACGGTCCTCGATCAGCTGCTCGTAGAACTCGTCATCACTCATGCCGTGGACAGGCGTCCACTGCACGGCATAACGCTGCAAGGCGCGAGTGATGGCATCAGCCTGCGGATGGGTCGGATAGAGGACAAGCTCGCTCTCGTCGGGATGCAGCCGTGCTAAGGCGGCACCGATCATATGGCCGACCGGATGCGCACGAAAGCCATCGGAATACATGCCGATGCGCAGGGGCCGTTGCGAGGAGCGGTCGTCCGGGCGGGGGCGCTCTGGGATCTGGGTGGGCGCATAGCGCGTTTGCCACTCCTGACTCAGCGCATACAACTGCTCGCGGCTCTTGGCCGGATCATAGTGCGAGAGCGTCACCAGGTTGGAATAAGGGGTCGCGTTGAGTTGTCCAACCCCCTCGATCGCACGCCGATAGGCGTCTTCAGACGCTGGCAGATCGCTGAGGTCACGATAGACGGTACCGAGGTTATTCCAATAACTCCAGTTCTTTGGTGACTTGACTAATAGTTCTTTATACACCAGGGCCGCCTCTTCAAGGCGCCCGAGATCACTCAGCAATTGTCCGCGCAGTTCTTGCAGATGGCGCTCTTCTCGCGGACCCTGCGCAAGAGCCCGTTCAACCGCTGCAAGCGCCTCTTGGCGCCGCCCGGCATCAGAATCCAAGTAGGCTTGCGCCCAGAGTGCGTGCGGCTGTTCCGGCTGCTCGGCCAAAACCCATTGCGCCTGTTCGCTAGCACGCGCGCTGTCGCCAAGACGGTATAGAACCAGCGCCAGCCAACCCCTAGGTTCAGGTGTCTGCGGGTCGAGCTCCAGGGCCCGCGTCAGCGCGGTTTCCGCCTGCTGCAAGATGGGCCTTGAAGGCAAAGAGCGCGCCAACAGCAGCCCATAATGGCGCCAAGCGGACGCGTCCTCGGGCTGCCGCTCGGTGGCTCGGCGCGCCTTTTCCAGTGCCGCACTGGCAGCCTTGGCGGGATCAAGGGTGGTGACAGGACGTAACTGTTGCGGCGATAACCGGCGGGTTGCTCGCGGCCGGGAAGGAGACTTTGCCATCTGGTGTTACCCGCATCAGGGGGCTTAGCGCGCGCGGCGCACACCAAGCTAAAGAGGTGGCTGCTTTTTTTGCGTGATCACTTAATTGCATTAAGAGGATAGCACGCAAGCTGGGTGCAGCCGTATGAACGAAATAGGCCGGCCCGTTAATAACGGACCGGCCTGGTCTATGGCAGGGCGCTTAGCCCTGCCGGGGTTGATGCATCAGCGCTTAGCCGAGCAGCGAAAGCACGTTTTGTGGCAACTGGTTAGCCTGTGCCAAGACCGAGGTACCGGCCTGCTGCAGGATCTGGGCGCGAGTCATCTCCGCGACCTCCTTCGCATAATCAGCATCCTGGATGCGTGAGCGTGCGTCCTGCAGGTTGGTCTCATTGGTGTTGAGATTGGTGATGGCATCCCGGAAGCGGTTCTGGATGGCACCAAGATCAGAGCGCAGGCTATCGATCTGGGCTAGTGCGTTGTCGAGAGTCTTCAGCGGATCAACGACAATCTCATCGCCGGGGGTGACCTCACCGCTGTCCTCGTCAAATGTCGCCGCATAGTAGGTTGTCGTCCCGTTATCAACGTTACGGATCACATACTCACTGGCGCTCCCTTGGACGTTGGTGTTTTGCATCAGCGTGTTGGTTCCCTCCAGAGCGAGCGCATCAACATTCATGACCTGATCGCCAAGGCTCACCAAAGCCACGCCGCCAGTCTCAACGATTGACGCGTTGTAGTAGGTGGTATTGCCATCCGCATCCACGTTGCGGACAAAATAGTCACCCTCCTCGTTTTGCTGCAGCGTGTTTGTTCCAGCCAGTTGGTCATTGACGCTGCTGGTGACGGTGCCGCCAGTCGTGCTCATATCAACCCCAACGCCAATCTGCGTTAGGAGTTCTTCTCCAGTCACAGAGACGCCGGCTGTATCCGTGCTGACGCCAGTCAGGCCACTTAAAGGATCACCGGCAGTTCCAGTCACCGTGTCCGAAAAATCAACCGATACGACACCTGTGGTGTAATTGAGTGTAGCGGCGTAAAAATTGCCATCCTCGGCTTCAACATAGTATTCCGATCCAGCTCCAGGGTTTGCCTGGTATAGAGTAAAGTCGGATAATACATCAGACGATACTGCAGCATTGCTGGCCTCTGCAAACGTGACGACGTTGTCATCCGCATCCAGGAAGTCTACACCTGCCGCGAAGGCTGTAACGCCCGCTGTCAAAGCAGTTAATGCCGCACCTGTGATCGCATCACCAACGCTGATCGTATTGGTATCGGCATCGAATGTCGCCGCGTAGTAGGCACCGCCGGTCTCCAGGACAAGTCTGTTCGCGTAGTCACTGGCGGCGCCACCGGTTAGGCTGCTGTCGCCAACGAACTGATTGAAATCCAAGCCGTCCAGTTCGAAGGTAATATCTTCCCACTCTGCGGCTTGGATGCTGGTCACATCCGTCAGGTTTAACGGCGCAGCCGCGGTGAGATCAGAGCTGAATACCATGCTCCTGACATCGAGTTGATCGACGTTCAGGGTCGATGAGGTAATCTCCTGCAGACCGATGTTGATCACTTCACCGTCGTTGGCACCGACCTGGACTTTGAAGTTGGCATTATCTTCAGCAAGCACCTTGACGCCGTTGAAGTCGGTCTCGCGCGAGATGCGGTCGATCTCACCCAGGCGCTGACCGATCTCGTCTTGGATGGACTGCAGGTCGGCAGTGGAGTTGGTCTCGTTGGCGGCCTGCACCGAGAGTTCGCGGATGCGCTGCAGGTTGTCGTTAACCTGGTTCAGGGCGCCTTCAGCGGTCTGCGCGACTGAGATACCGTCGTTGGCGTTGCGCTGCGCCTGGTTGAGGCCGGTGATCTGCGCGGTCATGCGGTTGGCGATGGCTTGACCGGCGGCGTCGTCCTTGGCGCTGTTGATGCGCATACCGGAGGAGAGGCGCTCCATCGCGGTGCTCAGCATCTGCTGGCTCTTGTTCAGGTTTGACTGAGCAATCAGGGAGGTGATGTTAGTGTTAATAACGGACATGGTTCGCTCCTTCCGAGTACGTGGTGAAGGCGCCAGGAGGGCAGGTCAGTCGACGTCTGCCGGGGCCTGTCGCAACGGCACCAATGTTGGCCGTTGTCTGTACTAACGGCAGCGGCGCGCGAGTCTTGAGCCCTGCGGCCAACTTTTTTTTATTTTCACGCCAAGACGCGACCTGGCTCACAAGGCCCCTGCCTTGGGCTCAAGTTTCTCGGCGCGCGGTCGATACTGGTTATCAGGGGACAACTGGCCGGCTCGGTGGGGCTGGTTTCGTCGCCACCCCGGTTTGTCCGAGCCTTTTGCATCCGTTCGCCGCGTGTTGTTGACTTCCAAGGAGTCTAACCATGTCTAGCGCTATCACCGATATCAATCAAACCGCGCCCAATGCCGCGCCCGTCAACCAGTTGAACCCACGCCAGCGCCTCGAGGGCTTGCTGCAGGCGTTGCCGGCCGCCGGCAGTCTGCTCAGTGAAGTCGAGAGCAACCAGGCCCCAGGCCGCAGTGATCTCGAAGAGCCGATCCGGCGCGTGAACGAGGTGATGAGCAACTATGGCGTGCAGTTCGAGATGAGCGAGCCGCCCGGCGAGCGCCTGATCACGCGCCTTGTGGACAGCGAATCAGGCGATGTGATCCGCCAGATCCCACCGGAGGAGGTGATGCGCTTAGTCGAGCAAATCGCCGAGATGACCCAAGCCGCGCGTGGTGGCTTGGTGAACCTTGAGGCTTGAGGCTTGAACCTTGAGGCTTGAACCTTGAGGCTTGAGGCTTGAGGCTATGCGACGCTGCGCCCCAAGGATGTGAAGGCCTTCCTGCGCAAGCTAGATCAGTTCAAGCAGTGGCTGTCGCGTTACGCGAACAATCGCATCTATGGCGCCATGGCTTGGCTCAGCGCGGATGCGGGTGCGGAGGCGTCAATCGGGTAGAGTAGAGAGCGAGCATCCGGCGACCTTAGACACGGCCTATCTGTTTCCGCCCCTTTCGTTTGGCGGTGCCTCAATAGCCGTATCATCGCTACAAGATGCCAGCCCTCCCTCATCAAACCGTGCATACGGTTCTCCCGTACACGGCTTTCCGATGTGCTTCACGCCGAGGCGTGTAAATCGGCGACGTACCACGATGCGTCATCGTCGGACGGAACTCGGTGTGGTGGGTTGTGCGGAGGCTTGTGAGCGCGTCACTGGGCCTTGGTCGCGGCCTCGCGCAGGCGCTGGATCTCCGCCAATGAGAGCCCCGTCGCCGTGGCGATCTGCTCATCGGCCATGAGGCCTAGGGTGAGTAAGCGACGGGCGGTTTCGCGGTTGGCTTGTTGTTGGCCTTCCTCGTGCCCTGCTTTGTGCCCCTCCTCGCGCCCCTCCTCGCGGCCTTCCTCGCGCGCGGTCTCGAT
>NZ_JAYESN010000177.1:0-6960 GCF_034860625.1 Lamprobacter sp. | reverse complement strand
ACGACAAACACCTGTCGATACCGCTCCATGACGCTGCGCTCAGGATTTGGCTTGAGCGCAAGCTTGCCGCCGAGGGACTTCACCCCGGCGAGAGCCTGCGCCGTGATGTCGTCAAGCTGACGCCACTCGGGCTATTGCGCCTGCTCGACCATGCCAAAGGCATTGCAACGCCGGCCCAGGCGCTCGCTGCGCTCGATGATGTGCTCGGCGAACCCGCTTGGCTTCAGGAGGCAACATCGACCTGGACCCCAAAGACGTCCTGGCGAGACACGGTGTCGACGTTCGGCAGTGTGGTCAGCATCGCCCAAGGCTTGCAGGTTCTCCTTGCCCCTGCGTTCGGCAGCTAGTACTTGAACGCAACCTGGTCGTCAATGGCAGCCACGCCGAACTGCAGGCTTGCGCCTATGGTGACGCCCAGCAGACAGGGTGCCATCACGATGAACGAGCACGAGATCACGCAAGCGCTGATGCAAGCCCGCGTTGAGGATTGCGGTAAATCTCAGAGGTCATTCCAGACGTCCTCGGCGGCATCGGCCAGGTCGTCTTGGGCAAAGCTGATGGCGGATTGCAGATCGGCCAGCGCCATGGCCGATGCGGGGATGGCGTCGGCGTCTTCCAGGACGATGACGCGAATGCGGGCGCCGGGTGGGCCAGTACGCGAGCCAACTGCCTTTGAAGCCGGTGTGGCCGGTGAGCAGGATGCGCTTGTCGGGCCAGAAGGCGGGGTCTGGATTGGGGGTGGGCATGATGGGCGGGCTCAGCTCCAGCACTTCCAGGGGGCTTGGCCGCTGTCCCAAAGGGCTTCGAGATGGACCTTGTCGCGTAGGGTGTCCATGGGCTGCCAGAAACCGTGATGGATGAAGCTCATGAGCTGGCCTTGGGCGGCGAGTTGGCTAAGCGGGGTCGTTTCCCAGGCGGTTCGATCGTTCTCGATCCACTCCAGACAGGCTGGGGAGAGGACGAAGAAGCCGCCGTTGATCAAGCCGCCATCGCCACGCGGTTTTTCCATGAAGCCGGTGACCTCTTTTGGCCGCTGCATTGCAGGGCGCCATAGCGCCCGGGCGGGCTGACGGCGGTGACGGTGGCGAGCTTGCCGTGGCGGTGATGAAAGGCGAGTAGTGCGCTGATGTCGACATCACTCAGGCCGTCGCCATAGGTGAAGCAGAAGGCGGGTTCGTCTTCGATATACTCGCGCACGCGCAACAGCCGCCCGCCGGTCTGAGTGTCTTCGCCGGTGTCGATGAGGGTCACCCGCCAGGGCTCGGCATGGCGCTCGTGGACTTCCATCTGGTTGGTGGCCATGCAGAAGGTCACGTCCGACATGTGCAAGAAGTAGTTGGCCGACACCGGCCTGGGGCTTGACGCGCTCGGTGGCGGATCATGGCTACCAGGCCTTTGGCGAAAACCGTGCATCGTTGCGGATCGTCAACTGCTCGCCGCTCTGACCGATGACATAGAGCCCCTGGCGATCGGCAGACTTGGCCACGTCATCCGGGATCGTCATCGCCGCCACGGCGCCCAACACCCGGCTGTCGCGAGACTTCGGCAATAACGTCTTCACCTTCGCCAAGCGCTCCAGGTGCTCGTTGACATCATCGACCGAGAGCAGACTTTTGCATTCGATGGCCTCGCCCTCGCGTTCCGCGAACACCTGTTGATGAACCTCATGCACCGCGATGCCGCGCTCACGAAACAGCCGCACCGCCGCCGGGCGCACCGCATCCTCGATGAAATCGCCGAGGCGATTGCCCAGCCGACCGATGGCGGTGTTGACCTGAGCGATCTAGCGATCGGTCTCGCGTGATCGCTCGCGTATCAGGCGTTCGGTCTCCTGAAATCTGCGGTCGGTCTCCTGAAATCTGCGGTCGGTCTCCTGAAATCTGCGGTCGGTTTCCTGAGACTGCTCGCGCATGAGGCGCTCGGTGGCTTGGAGCTTGCGATCGGTCTCCTGGAACAAGGTGAGGATCTCTTCATAGGTCACGGCCATGGCATCCTTCCGACTGCGTGGGGAGTGATGCGGCTCAGTATAACCCTGGTCCTCGGCACCGCGGCGGTGCTCGGCAAACGCGACCAACACTGGCCCGTGCCCGAGCACGCGTGGAGTCGCCGCAGAGTCCAAGTCTGCCATACCATGTCCAATGTGAGGCGACTACTGGCCCGCATGCGCCAAAATCCGCGTGATTGGCGCATTCAGGACGTCAAAACTGTCGCAAATGGCTTAGGCATAGACTATCGTCAGCCGGGAACCAGTCATGTCACCTTCAGCGCTCCAGGGTGCGTGCCGGTGACCATTCCCGCGCACAAGCCGATCGCCCCGATTTACATCAAGCGCTTCGTCGCGCTGGTCGATGCCCTGGAGGGGCAAGGATCATGAACAACCGACTGCCGCGTTGCACGCTGCGCCCGCTCACGCCGGACGAGGGTGAGGGTTACCTCATCGAGTTCCCCGACTACCCAGGCTGCATGGCTGATGGACCAACGCCAGAAGCCGCGCTCCGTGAAGGCTATGATGCCTTGCATTCCTATTTAGAAACGCTCAAGGCCCTGGGCCGCCCGGTGCCAGGCGCGCGCTGGGACGAGCGCTTACGGGACGAGCCGGCGCAGGCCGTGGGCTCACGCTAAGGCTGACGCATAAACTGCCGCCACTGCCAAACCCCGCTGCGCCATGTCTTCCTCGACCTCGGCTATGCCCCCCGTCCAACGCCTACCTCAGCGAAGACGAGTTCAAGCGGCCAGAAACCACCTATCCGCTCAAGCTCTTCGTCTGCGACCACTGCTGGCTGGTGCAGACCCAAGACTTTGTCGTCGCTGACGCGCTGTTCACCAGCGACTACGCCTACTTCTCTTCCACCTCCAGCAGTTGGCTCAAGCACGCCGCCGACTACAGCGCCATGATCACCCAGCGCCTTGGCCTTGGCGCTGACAGCCTGGTCATCGAGGTCGCCGCCAACGATGGCTACCTGCTGCGCAACTTCGTCCGTGCCGGCATCCCCTGTTTGGGCATCGAGCCCACCGACGCCACCGCCGACGCCGCAGAGGCCCAAGGCATTCCCATCCTGCGCCAGTTCTTCGGCATCGCCCTGGGTCAACAGCTTGCCGCCGACGGCCAACAGGCCGACCTCATCACCGGCAACAACGTCTACCCCCACGTGCCGGACATCAACGACTTCACCGCCGGTCTCAAGGCCGCGCTCAAGCCCGGCGGCGCCATCATCCTAGAGTTCCCGCACCTGCTGCGGCTCATCGAGCACAACCTATTCGACACCGTCTACCACGAGCACTTCTCCTACCTCTCGCTGCACGCCGTCCAGCGCATCCTCCAGGCCCAGCAGTTGCGCCTCTGGGATATCGAGCAACTGCCCACCGACGGCGGCAGCCTGCGCGTCTATGCCATCCACGCCGATGATCCGCGCCCCAGCACTCAGGCCATCGCCGACCTGCTCGCCACCGAACAACACCAGGGCCTGCTGGACCTGGCAACCTACCAGGCCTTCCAGCCACGCGCCAACCGCGTCAAGAACGACCTGCTCGCACATCTGATCGAGCAACAACGCGCCGGCAAACGCATCGCCGCCTACGGCGCCGCCGCCAAAGGCAACACCCTGCTCAACTACGCCGGCGTCAAGCCCGACCTGCTACCCTACGTCTGCGACGCCGCCCCGGCCAAACAGGGTAAATTCCTGCCCGGCAGCCACATCCCGATCCGCCTACCGGCCGCGCTGCGCGATGAGCCGCCGGATGAGGTGTTGATCCTGCCCTGGAATATCGCTGAGGAGGTCAAGGGGCAACTGGCTGATCTTGCCGAGCAAGGCGTGCGCTTTGTCACTGCTGTGCCAGAGCTTCGCATCCACCAGCAAGGGTGATAGGTCATTGAATCTTCGATGCAGGAACTGCCCATCACTGACTATTTCCGCGACAATGTGATTGTCAAACGACCGTACATCCAGCGCGAATGGTGTGAGGCGGCCGTCCGCAACCCCATCCGCAAACAAGTACAGGCCGATGATGGACGTGTCAGACACTGGATCTGGGTTGATGCGCTGGGCCGTTACCTGCGTGTGGTGACCCTGGCCGATGGTCAAACGATCCACAACGCCTTTCCAGATCGGAGGTTTAAGCCATGAAACTCAATTACGATGCCGCAACGGATTCCCTCTACATCCACCTCAGTGAACGGGCTTCCGTCGATTCTGACGAAGTCTCCGAGGGCGTGGTTCTGGACTACGACGCATCGGGAGCGCTGGTGGGCATCGACATCCAACACGCTAGTCGGCGAGCGGACTTGGCGACCTTGTCGTTGAATGAGTTCCCCATCGGGCATCTTGACGCAGCTTGAAGCACTCGGAGCCGCTTATGATCGCCCTCACCGGCGCCACCGGCTTCGTCGGCCGCCAAATCCTTCGCGCGCTCGTGGAACGCGATCAGCCGGTTCGCATCATCAAGCGCTCCAGCGCCGATTCGCCAGGAGCGCCTGCAGCAAGGGGTGGTCTGGAGATGGCTACCACCGCTGATCTGTTCGCGGAAACCGACGCTGGCCTCGACGAGATCACCGCCGGTCTCAATACCCTGATCCATGCCGCTTGGTATGCCGAGCCCGGCCAGTACCTGAACTCCGAGCGCAATCTCGACTGCCTGTACGGCACCCTGCGCCTCGCGCAGGCCTTCCAACGCGCTGGTGGGCGGCGCTTCATCGGCATCGGCACCTGCTTTGAATACGATGTTCAAGCGCACGTCCTCGGCACGGAGACCCCCTTGCGGCCTGGCACCCTCTATGCTGCTGCCAAGGCCTCGACTTTCCACCTGCTGAGCCAACTGCTGCCGGCCGCGGGCATCGAGTTCGCTTGGTGTCGCTTGTTCTACCTCTATGGCGAAGGCGAGGACCCGCGCCGGCTGGTCCCCCATCTGCATGCACGCCTGTCCGCTGGCGAGCCCGCTGAACTCACCAGCGGCCGGCAAATTCGCGACTTTCTCGATGTGCGCGAGGCCGGCGAGCGTATCGCCGACGTCGCCCTGAGTGAGCGCCAAGGTCCCCTCAACATCTGTTCCGGCGTCCCCATCACCGTTCGCCAACTCGCCGAGCAGATTGCCGACGAATACGATCGCCGCGACCTCCTGCACTTCGGCGTGCGGCCGGACAACCACTTCGATCCGCCTTGCGTTTTGGGCATCCCTAATGGAGAGCAGTACGATGGTGGTATCGTTACCAGAACCGTATGAAGATTTTCAACGCCAGCCATACTATCCAGATGAAAGCCAGGTCTCACGGGAACTATGACGCTATTGGGATCGAACATGACCGAATTTGAACAAGAAGTCCAAGAACGGCTCCAGCGCATTGGACAGCATGATGACCTCATTACGGCAAGTCAGGCCTTCATGCTGGAATCCATTCTGCCGAAGTATTCCTACAACTTCTTCTGGCAAGGCCGCCCGATCATCCAATATCCGCAAGACATGATTGCGATGCAGGAACTGATCTGGTCAATTAAGCCCGATCTGATCATCGAAACCGGCATTGTACACGGCGGCTCGCTGATTTTCAGCGCCTCCATGCTCACGCTGCTGGATTACTGCGAAGCCGCAGAGCAGGGCAATACGCTTGATCCAGCACGGCCTAAGCGTCAGGTCATCGGCATCGACATTGACATCCGTGCTCACAACCGCGCCGCTATCGAAGCCCACCCTATGGCCAACCGTATCAACCTGATCGAAGGCTCATCGGTCGATCTTGAGATCATCGCGCAGGTACAGGCAATAACTGACGGTTACGAGCGCATCTTAGTGTGCCTGGACTCTAACCACACGCACGATCACGTTCTTGCGGAACTGCAAGCCTATGCCCCGCTGGTTAGCCGCGGCAGTTACTGCGTGGTGTTCGATACGAACATTGAGGATGTGCCGGCCGACCTATTCCCTGATCGCCCCTGGGGGCCAGGCAACAACCCCAAGACCGCCGTGCATCAATACCTCAAGGACCACCCGGAGTTCGAGATTGACAAACAGATCGACCACAAGCTGCTGATCAGCGTGGCGCCGGATGGGTATTTGCGGCGGGTTGCAGACAATCATTAACGGGAGTACAAGCAATGCTGCACATCGAAATTCCTGATCGTTTGAGAGATAAGATCGCTGCCATCGCGACGCTTGCGGAGCAAACACCCGAGCAATTGGCTCTAGAGATGCTTGAGGAGCGGATTGATCACCAAAGTGCGTATCTTGAAACCGCGTATCTGAAAAGCTCCGCACGCAACCGCGAGCGACTAGATCAGGCAATTGGGGAAATCAGACGCGGGCGATTCGAGGAGCGGGCCTTGATCGATGATTAGCTGGCATCCGCAAGCATGGGAGGATTATTTGTATTGGCAACAAGAAGATAAACGTATCTTGAAGCGTGTCAACGCCTTGATTCAGGATGTCCAGCGCAACCCCTTCGACGGAATCGGAAAGCCCGAGCCACTCAAACATGAATGGTCAGGATTTTGGAGTCGGCGAATCAACGATGAACATCGTTTGGTATACACTTACCAAGATGGTCAAATGATCATCGCGCAATGCCGGTATCATTACTGAATGGATCAGCCAAGCAGCGCGAGTTCGAGATCGACAAACAGATCGATCATAAGCTGCTGATCAGCGTGGTGCCGGATGACTACCTGCGGAGGGTTGCCTGATCGATGTCTAAAGCTCATGAACAATTCGGCGCCTAATGCTTCAGCCTCCTTCAATCCGCACCGTTTGGAAGTCTGAATAAGCGCGAGTTGGAGTTGCGCCTCCTTCGGGCAGCGATCGATGCCGGGCTGCTGTCCGTGCAGCCAGCTGCATTGGCAAGTAGCCTGCAGTTGTCGCTCACCAAGGCGAGCGCCTATCTCACCGACCTGGCGCTTCGTCAGCCGCCGCTTTCCGACGTCGATGCGATCGCCACCTTGATCGGGCAGCTCCGAGCCTGTGAAGCGGTCACTC
>NZ_JAYESN010000176.1:0-6974 GCF_034860625.1 Lamprobacter sp. | reverse complement strand
TCTTGGCCGGTGTTGTTGCGCCAAAAGTACAGCTCTGCCGGTTGACCCTGGTTGAAGCGTTGCTTGATCAGTTCCGAGACCACCAGCGTCTCGAACAATGCGCCACGTTGCGCATGGATGCTCAGTCCATCGACATCCTTGATGCCGAGTAAGGCCGCCGCTAAGCCGACATCGAGAAAGTAGAGCTTGGGTGTCTTTACCAGCCGCTTGCCGAAGTTCTCGTGATAGGGGCGCAGCAGGACGATCAGGTAGCTAGCCTCGAGCACGGTCAGCCATTCACGCGCGGTGGTGTGCGAAACGCCGGCATCGTTAGCCAACGCAGACAGATTCAGCAGTTGCCCAGTGCGAGCCGCGCACAGGCGCACGAAGCGCTGGAACAGGCTCAGATCCCGCACCGCCAGCAATTGGCGAACGTCGCGCTCAAGGTAGGTCGCGACATAATTGGGGAACCAATCCTGCGGCGAGAGCGGTCGGTCGTAGAGCGGTGGATAGCCGCCCTGCCACATCATCTGATCCAGGGTCGGCGGCAGCACGGCCGCTGCAGCGAGTTCCGCGATTGAGAACGGCAACAGCTCGATGCGTCCGACGCGTCCGGCCAGCGACTGCGTGATCCCGGCGATCAGGCCGAACTGCTGCGAGCCGGTCAGGATGAAATCGCCCATGCGCCGACGCTCATCCACGTGCCCCTGCAGGTAGGAGATCAACTCGGGCGCGCGCTGCACCTCGTCAATCACCGCGCCATCCGGAAACCGTGCCAGGAAGCCGCGCGGATCGTTGAGGACGAATTCACGGGTCTCTGGATTCTCGAGAGAGGCATAGGGCCGCTCGGCAAACAGCGCCCGCGCGAGCGTGGTCTTACCGGACTGACGTGGCCCGGTGATCAGCAGCACAGGAAAGCCCTGCGCGAGGCGCAGAGCGGTATGGGCGGCTTGGCGAGGGATCATGGCAAACCTTACAAATTGAAGACGTGAACTTCAAATTGTAAAGCAGACGCTCAAACAGCGACGGGGCAGGACGAAGCCCGAACGCCTCTGACTGAAACCCAGGCACCCAGACGTTGCGGATTTCACCGATGATCGCCACATCCTGTGGATTATGTTGGAATCTTTGGTCAACGTTGGCCTTAAGGCGATTGCCGGAAAAGCTCTTACCGAATTGTGTAGGATTTTCGTTTGCCTTCGAGCGAAAAGACAAGCAAGGCGGTATGAGCTTTGACAGAAATCGCCTAAGGTCAGCGCATGGACCAGGCAGCAACACCCTTCAGTAAGAGGCAGTAGACAGTACATCATGGCAAATTTGGCCACCGCGGATAGCGGCACCCAGCTCCAACGGCTCGAAGCAGCCATCGATCATCTCCTCAGCGAGGCCAAGCGCTGCGGCGCGAGCGCGGCCGAGGCCGGGGTCAGCGCCAGCACCGGGCTCGAGGTGGCGGTGCGCATGGGTGAGATCGAGACGGTCGAGCATACCCGCGATCATGGGCTTGGCATCACCGTCTACTTTGGCAAGCGCAAGGGCTCGGCGAGTACCTCTGATCTGAGCTCGGGCGCGATCAGCGATGCCGTGGCGCAAGCCTGCAGCATCGCCAAGTACACGCAGGAAGACCCTTGCGCTGGTCTGGCACCGGCGGAGCTGATGGCGACCGAGATCCCGGCGCTCGACCTGGAACACCCCTGGGGTATCAGCGTCGAGGACGCGGTACGTCTGGCGACCGACTGCGAGGACGCGGCGCGTGCTCAGGATGCGCGCATCGTCAACTCCGAGGGCGCCAGCCTTAGCACGCACGCTGGGCTTAGGGTCTACGGCAACAGCCACGGCTTCGTCGGCGGCTATCCGAGCACCCGCCATGGCCTCAGCGTCGCCGTGGTCGGCAAGGTTGGTGACGACATGCAGCGCGACTATTGGTGGACCTCGGCACGCGCGCCAGAGGATCTGGAGTCCGCCGAGAGCGTCGGTCGGCGCGCCGCTGAGCGCACTGTGGCTCGGCTTGGCGCTCGGCGGCTCGGTACCCGGCGCGCGCCGGTGCTCTTCCGCGCTGAGAAGGCGGCCGGGCTGTTGCGCCACCTCTGTGGCGCCATCAATGGCTCCAGCCTCTACCGCAAGATGAGCTTTCTGCTCGATCAGCTCGGCGAGCCGATCTTTCCGAACTTCTTCCAACTCAGCGAAGACCCATTGCGTCCGCGCGGTCTTGCCAGCGCGCCCTTCGATGGCGATGGCGTGGCGACCGCGCCGAAGGACCTGCTGCGCGATGGCGTGCTGCAGACCTACCTGCTCGACCACTACTCGGCCTGCCGGCTCGGCATGACGACGACCGCCAATGCCGGCGGCGTGCGTAACATGAGCGTCGGCATGAGCGAGCGCGATCGGCCGGCGATGCTGCGCGAGCTGGGCACTGGGCTGTTCGTCACCGACCTGATGGGTCAGGGCGTGAACAATGTCACCGGCGACTATTCACGCGGCGCGACCGGCTTTTGGGTCGAGAACGGCGAGATCCAGTATCCGGTCGAAGAGATCACTATCGCCGGCAATCTCAAGGACATGTTCAAAGGGCTGGTCGCGATCGGCAACGACTGCGACTTTGTCGGCAGCACCACCACCGGCTCTTGGCTACTGGAGGAGATGACCATTGCGGGGGAATAGTTCGACGCGCGGCAACTCGTTGATCCAGTTGATCCGCTGCCGGCATCGCAGCGCCTGCCGGCGTTTCGGAGTATCCCTGCATTTCGGCGCCTCCCGGCAATGCATCGCGCGAGCCTCAGCAGGAGGCCTGCGATGATCAACATCAGCGAGTCACTTGCGGACACCATCGCCGTCATCGAGGCCGCCCCAGAATCGGCTGCCGCACTCACGCTCTATGCCTTGGTGACGACCCTGGAGTACGACCGCGCCGGCCGTCTGTTCAAGCTCAGCAAGCTCGGCGATCTATCCGCTGAGCAGCGGCAGATCGCCTATGCGTTGATGGAGCGCTCAGTGGTCGAGGGCATCGGCGATCCGGCCTGGGCCGAGGCCAAGGCGCGCATCGATCGCGCCATTCGGGGGGTCTGAATCCTGCGATTCGCGGGGCCTGCATTCAGTGCCGGCGCGGTGTGATCTGCACCGGATGTTGTCGGATATAGACCTCGTCAAAGTTGAGCTCGATCGCGAAACCGCCCTCTTCCTCCCGCAGCTTGACCTGCTTGAGCTCCGGCAGCCGTTCGGCAAGCCAGGTGGTCATCGCCGCGGCCTGGGCCTCCTCGTCGGAGAGGATCGCAGTCGCCAGGTTTGCGGCAACAAACTGCGCCTTTTGCTCCAGGGCCGGCGCCAGGATGCGCTCGCCGTCGATATCGATGCCCTCTGACTCCATCTTCCGGTCCATCTTGTCGAGATAGGCACCCTGGTAGTCGGGCAAGGGTTTTGTACGGTCGTACTCGATCTGGGCAAGGCCGTTTAGTAGCACGGCCATCATGCTGCTCATGGGGTGACTCCTCTGTACGGAAGGTTGATCGGTCTCGCCCCTGTTCACGGGGGCGCAGATCAGGTTCTGCGATCTGTCATCTACAACCCAGATGGGCGCTGTTAGGCTTGTGCATTAATTGTCGAGCACCCACTACGACATCTCTCGACAGCGACCACTCAAGAGGCCATTCATGGCGAGCAAAACATCGACAACGGGACTGGCTGTCCCCAGCAAGCGCCTAAGCCGCCTCTGGCACATGGGGCGCGCAACCACCGATTTCGCCAGCGGCATCGGCCTGCGCGGCATGATCGACCTAGCGCGCAGCCGTGAGGGCGATGGTCAGCGCATCCGCCTGAGTCCAGCGGCGACCGAGCGCTTGACCAATCGTCTCGCCCGCATGCGCGGCGCGGTGATGAAGATGGGGCAGCTGATGTCGATGGACGGCGCCGACGTCTTCACGCCCGAGGCCGCCGAGATCATGGCCACGCTGCGCGATCGCGCCGAGCCGATGCCGCTGAGCCAGCTCAATCGCGTGCTGAGCGCCGAGTTGGGCAAGGATTGGAACAAGCAGTTCAAGCGTTTCGAGTTCGAGCCGATCGCTGCTGCATCCATTGGTCAGGTACATCGCGCCGAGACCCGCGATGGCCGCCGCCTGGCGCTCAAGGTCCAATTTCCCGGTGTGCGCGAGAGCATCGACAGCGACATCGCCAACCTTGGCTTTCTGAGCCGCAATTTCGGCATGATGCCGGAAGGCTTCGACCCGATGCCGATGCTTGAAGAGGCGCGGGTACAGCTGCATGAGGAGGCCGATTATGAGGCCGAGGCTGCGTCCTTGCAGGCCTATCGCGCGCTGATCGGCGATGATCCGGATTTCCTGGTGCCCGCCGTGCATCAGGATCTCTCGACCTCGCGCGTGCTGGCGATGGACTTTGCCGGGGGCGTCTCGATCGACCAGTTGACTGCCAGCCAGTACAGCCGCAGCGAGCGCAATCGGGTCGCCACACTGATGTCGCGGTTGATGATCCGCGAGTTGTTCGACTTCGCGTTGGTGCAGACCGATCCGAACTTCGGCAACTTCCTCTACGATGCCGAGTCGCGTCGCATCGTGCTGCTCGACTTTGGCGCCACACGCGCGGTGCCGCCGGCGCTGATCGACGGCTATCGCGCGCTGGCCCGCGCGACGCTGGCCAATGACCAAGCCGGCATGCGGCAAGGTGCGGTTGCGCTGGGCTATATCGGCGACGATGTGCCTGACGAGCAGGCCGCCCGGCTGATCGACCTGATCAGCCTCTCCGGTGAGGTCATCACCAGCGCTGGCCCCTACGATTTTGGCAGCTCGACCCTGTTCGAGCGGGTCTTCGCGCGTGGCCGCGACATGTTCCAAGACAAGCAGTTCAGCCACATGCCAGAGCCGGCAACCATGTTCCTGCAGCGCAAGTTCGCCGGCATCTTCATGCTCTGCCGCCGGCTGCGCGCGGAGGTCGATCTCCGCGCGATGCTCGAGCCCTATCTGTTCGACGCCAGTGTGCCTGGCACGCTGATCGATCCGAGCCAAACGAGCCAAGAAAACCGCTCAAACATCTCCAGCACCGCTGCTCACCTCAGCCCTGCGACGCACGCCTAAGGCGATTGCCGGAAAAGCTCGTACCGAATTGCGTAGGATTTTCATTTGCCTTCGAGGAGCGATGTAGGGAGCATCGCCGTGCTATGTGACCGACAACGCGACGAAGAAGGCGAGCGAAAAGACCCGCAAGGCGATATGAGATTTGACAGAAATCGCCTAAGCCCCTGGCCCGCAATGCGGCCTGATCGGGCTAGCCCGTCAGGTTAGCTCATCAGGCCAGCTCGTCAGGTTAGCCGATAAACCTGGCCTACCAGCACTGGCCGCTGGCCGCCCAGTCCTGTGCGTTGCTGACGCCCAGGGCGATGACGGCGTTTGCGATCCATCAATGAGATTATTAGAAGATACTTATATTCTGCCCGATATCCTTATCTTCATCGGAGCAGTACCATGACTGAGACACCTCAGCAGGGGTATCACCCTCTCTACTTTCTCGCCGCCCTCGGTGCGGGCGGGCTGACCGTGACCTTCTATCTCTACTTCATGTTCCTGGTACCACACCCGGACACGCCGGTGGTGACCGCGGATCATCTGATCGACCTCTGGGCCACCGGCGCCGATTGGCTACGGCCGCTGATCATCCTTGGCATCGCCGGCATGCTGGCGATGGCGACGATGCATATCCGGCTGCTGATCTGGAACCTGCTGCAATATCGTCGCTGGCGCCAGACCACCGATCTTGCGCAGATCGAGGCGCGCAATAAGGATGTTGCCTTCATGGCCATCCCGCTGACCCTGACCATGACCATCAACGTGCTGTTCGCGGTCGGCGCCGCCACCATCCCAGGTCTTTGGAACATCGCCGAGTACCTGTTCCCTGGCGTACTCGTGGTGTTGATCATCCTCGGCGCCGCCGCCCTGCGCATGTATGGCAACTATCTCTCGCGACTGGTGATGACCGGCTCGTTCGACTTCATCGGCAACGCCAATCTGAGCCAGATGATGCCGATCTTCGCCTTCGCGATGATCGCCGTGGCCTTCGCCGCACCGGGCGCCATGAGCCAGAATCAGCTCATCAATGCCATCGGGCTGTTCTTCGCGATCTTCTTCCTCAGCCTCTCGGCGCTGCTCGGCTTCGTCAAGCTGGTGGTCGGCGTCAACGCCATGCTGCGCCATGGGCTCAGCGCCAGCGCCTCGCCGAGCTTGTGGATCTTGATCCCGATCCTGACCCTGTCCGGCATCACGCTGGTGCGCTTGATCATGGGGCTGCAGCATGGGTTCGATCTGACGGTGCCGAAGCCGGCGCTGTTCGTGCTGACCTCGATCATCCTCTCGCTCGAGATCCTGTTCGGGCTGCTCGGCTACGTGGTGATGCAACGCCTCGGCTACTTCCGCGACTATCTGCGCGGCGAGCAAAAGAGCCCTGGCGCCTACAGCCTGATCTGCCCTGGGGTGGCCTTCTTCGTCTTTGGCTGGTTCTGGATCATGTTCGGGCTGGTCGGCAACGGCCTCGTCACGCCGCTGACGCCGGCGTTCTTCGTGCTGATGCTGCCGCTGATCCTGGTGCAGTGGAAGAGCTTGGAGACCTTGCTCAAGCTCAACCGTAAGCTGTTGCGCAAGTCAGCGCAGCCACACATTGCGAACGCGACCTAAGGCTAGCAGGCGATCCAATTCAGTCGGCAAGGTATCGAACTCGGTCGGCGTCCGCTGGGCGCCGACGCAATGGCACGCAAAAGGCGCCGATCAACCGGACACTCCCGCTAGGCCGCAACTCGGTCAAGGGCGACCGGATAAAGTCCTTGCTCGCGCGCTTCGAGCAGAACAATCTCGACGACACTGCCGTCCTCGGCATAGCTGATATTGACGTTCCAGCCGTGTGAGACATCACGTACCACAGGCTTATCACTGATCTGGATGTCTAGGATGTCGTCCTCGGCATAGTAGGTGGTCTTCATCCAAAGGCCCCGATCGCCGCCGCCA
>NZ_JAYESN010000175.1:0-7013 GCF_034860625.1 Lamprobacter sp. | reverse complement strand
GGTGCCGCTGCAAAGCAAAATGGCCGCGCGCATCGACAGCCTCGCCGATGACATCGAAGCCGCCAGCAGCGGTGCCCAGGCCAAGCGCCTGCAAAAAGAGCGCGACAAGCTCGGCAAACAGCTCGACGAACTGCGCCGCTTCGACGAACAACTGCGCCACTACGCCGACCAGCGCATCGCGCTCGACCTCGACGACGGGGTGAAGGTCAACTACGGCAAGTTCGGTGACCTGCTGGCAGAGGTGAAGGCGGTCACCGGCAAAAGCGCAGCAGAATAATCCAGGCTTGCAGATTTGGAGAACGAGCATGCACTACCGAGAACGCATCACGCTTGAGGCCGGCAAACGAGGCGGAAAGCCCTGCGTGCGGGGTCTGCGCATTACTGTCTACGATGTGCTGGATCAGCTGGCCGCCGGCCTGACGACGGATGAGATCATCGAAGACTTTCCGGAACTGGAGCCTGACGACATCCGCGCCTGCTTGCAGTTTGCCGCGGATCGCGAGCGCCACCTCGGTGGCTTGCGCTGCGCATGAAGCTGTTGCTTGACGAGAATCTGTCCCGCCGGCTGGTCCCGTTTCTTCAGGATGCATTCCCCGGCAGCTCGCAGGTTGTGCTCGAAGGGTTGGAGCGGGCAAACGACCAGGCGATTTGGGAGTTTGCCAAGGCGAACGACTTTGTCATCGTGACGAAGGACTCGGACTTTTATGAATTGAGTCTGCTCTACGGTGCGCCGCCTCGCATTGTCTGGCTGCAATTCGGTAACTCGTCGCGCTCACGAATGATCCAGCTGTTGCTTGACAATGCCACTGAGATCAAGCGTCGTCTTCAGGATGACGAGACAAAATGCTTGGTCCTCGGTTGATGACGCTACCAGAGATGGCAAAGCGATGAACCCGATTCGCATCAACGCGGAGACCTTAACCATGACGCTCGCTGAACAGATCGACGAGAAGGTGCGGACACTGCCAGATGACTTAGCCCGCGAGGTGCTGGACTTCGTCGACTTCATTGAAGCGAAGTACGCCGTTAGGTCAGCCTCCGAGCAGGACTTGCAGCAGGCACAAGCGTCGGCGATGTCTCACGTCTGGGACAACCCAACCGATGACGAGGTCTGGAATGACCTCTAGCCCCGGCGATCTGCTCACCGAGGTGAAGGCCGTCACCGGCAAGAGCGCTGACTGAACGTACAACAAACCTCTCAACCACCGAGCATTAAAGCCATGCAACCTATTCGCATCATCTACGACAACACTCCCGATGCGATTCCGGTGCCCGAGGCGCTTCGTCACCGAAAGTCGGAGGTCATTCTGTGGCCGCTTGATGACAAGGAATCCGCAGTGGAGACAAGCGCCGAAGCCGGGAGACGCGAACGCACGCCGGGGAGTGCGCGTGGCAAGCTCACCATGATTGCGGAAGACGATGAGCACCTAGACGATTTCAAGGACTACATGCCGTGAGGCTCTTGCTCGACACACATGCCTTCCTGTGGTTCATCCTTGGCGATCCGAAGCTCTCGAACAAGGCGCGCGCACTGATTGCCGATATTGACAACGAAATCATTTGAAATGGCGGCGTAAAGTGTGGCCGGACGCAACGGATCTGCTGGCTGAGATGAAGGCGGTCACTGGCAAGAAGATCGACTGATGCCAACGGGGAGACAGCAACCATGACGCTCGCTGAACAGCTCGACGAGAAGGTGCGAACATTGCCAGATGACTTAGCCCGCGAGGTACTGGACTTCGTCGACTTCATTGAAGCCAGGTACGCCGTCAAGTCAACGTCCGAGCAGGACTTGCAGCAGGCACAGGCATCGGCGATGTCTCACGTCTGGGACAACCCAATCGATGATAAGGTTTAGTGAGTGATTATGGGGATCAGCGACTCTGAACAGTCAGCTATGGATGCCTGGGTAGCAGATGATGCTGCGTCGGCGATGCAAGTTGATTCGATTTATATCGACAACTTTAAGTCGCTGGTGGATTTTCGATTGTTGCTTGCATCCTTCACCTGTCTGATTGGGCTGAATGGATCAGGCAAATCGACGGTTTTACAGGCCATCGATTTCATCTCCAGATTATTCAAAGGAAATGTCTCGCGCTGGCTTGAGCAACGCCAGTGGAAAACTGGTGATCTGAATTCGAAGCTAATCGGCAAAAACAACATCAAGCTGAACCTCGAGCTATCGTGCGGAAAACAGCAGTTGCAGTGGGAGGGCAGCTTTAACCGTTCGCTGCTGCGCTGTACGTCTGAGACGGTTAAGTTGGCTGGCAAATCGATCTTTTCCGTCGCTGATGGCCACTATTGGTTTGATACGTTTGCAAAGCCAGGCGCTGCGGCCAATCGGTTCAAGATCTCGTTCGATTACGAAGGCTCGATCCTGTCGCAGCTCAAGGATGACGCCCTGCCTCAACAACTGAGGTCACTAAAGCGTTTTCTTCGGCAGACAGCGGTGCTTGACCTTCTATCGCCTCATCTTTTGCGCAAGAGAGCGACCCAAAGTCAGGGCGAGATTGGAATGGGTGGAGAGCGGCTTTCCGCCTTCCTCCATGAGCTTTCGGATTGGCAGCAGCGGGAATTGAGTAGCCGGCTGAAAAGTGTTTATCCTCATCTCGAGCAGTTTTTGACCCGGTCATTGCAAGCAGGCTGGAAAGAGCTTGGAATCCGCGAACAGTTCGGTGGCAAGTCGCTTACGACCGAGGCGCGACACATCAACGACGGCATGCTTCGCATGATGGCGATCCTGGCGGAAATTCTGACCGATCATGATTTCTTATTGTTCGACGAGATCGAGAATGGCATCAATCCAGAATTGGTCGGGTTTCTCCTGGATCTGCTTGTCAATGCCCGCCAGCAGATCTTGGTTACCACGCATAGCCCGATGATTCTGAATGATCTGGATGATGAGGTGGCACGAGCCGGTGTGCAATACCTGTATAAGACACCGGCAGGCTTCACGCGCGCTGTGCCGTTCTTCTTGATTCCCTCGCTGGCCGCTAAGCTCGAAGTGATGGGGCCAGGCGAAGCCTTCGTTGATACGCAGTTGTCGTTGTTGTCAGACGAAATCGGTGCCATGCCAGCGATCAAACCTAAGGATCAAAAAGGAACACATGGATGCTGATTCTCGTCAGCGGTGAAGGGCCAACGGACTTTGGTTAAGATGGACGATACGCTTGGTCAGAGCTGTGGGGATGAGCTGAATTGAGGTCCATCGCAGAGATCATCTGCGCACAGTCCGACCTTGTCGCCGAATCTAGTCGGCGAGTCGCCTTCGGGCTTGACTGCTTGGCCTATCCGGTCAAGTGCCGTACATTCTCAGCGATCAACTGAAGGCGATTGGAGATGAGGCGATGGGCAAACAGGCGAGGTTGGAAGCGCGGATCAGTGCGGACGTTCATGCGCTGTTGAAGCGGGCGGCGGAGATCGAGGGGCGTTCACTGTCGGATTTCGTGGTGACGGCGGCGCGCCAAGCGGCCGAGAAGACGGTGGTTCAGGCGGATGTGATCAGCCTGTCGTATGCGGACCAGTTACGCTTTGCTGAGGCGCTGATCGATCCGCCACCGCTCGCACCCGCGCTGGAGCGGGCGATCGATCGCTATCAACGGGTGACGGAGTTGGCGGGGGCGGTGTGAGCTTCCGGATCGAGCCCTTGGGGAAGCGGGCGCGTGATGGGTTTTGCTCTGGCGTCGAGGCACTCGACCGCTATTTTCAGCGCCAAGTCTCGCAAGACATCCGTCGTCGCTTAGCGGCTTGCTACGTCATCCTGCCCGGCGATGCCGAGCGCATCGGCGGTTTCTATACCCTGTCCGCCTGTCATCTCGCGCTGCCAGATCTGCCGGATGCGATCAGCCGCAAGCTGCCGCCGTATCCAGCCGTGCCCGCGGTGCGCATCGGTCGTCTGGCCGTTGACCAAGACGTTCGCGGTCAAGGCCTCGGCTCGGCCATGCTTGTCGATGCCGCTCGGCGGGTGATCGAGTCCGACATCGCTGCGTTCGCCCTGATCGTGGATGCCAAGGACGCGGAAGCGACCGCCTTCTATGAGCATCACGGGTTCTCCCGCCTGGTGTCCAAGGGAAAGCGCGAGGGCGCGACACACAGCCTGTTCCTTGTGCTCAAGCCCATCGCGGCACGGCTGCGGCCGAGACCTCACTGAAGGAGGTGGTTACCGATTGCTCATGGACATCCAACGCATTACTGACGCCCTGCGCGAGCGCTTCGACCAAGACGGCCACCGCCTGGTCTTCTGGCACGACCCTGAGCGCGCGTTCGAGGAGAGCCTGCCGGAACTGATGCAGGCGCTGGCGCTGGCGCAGACGCTGGACGGCCTGAGCCTGCTGCGGCTGGATGACCATCCGGCCCTGGAGCTGAAGGTCCGCCTAGAGCTGGACGACCCCAGCGGCCGCTATCTGCTCTACGCCCCGTTCGCACCACCCGCGCCGGAGCAGGACTGGCTGCTCGATATCCGCCTCTATAGTGGGAGTTTCAGCGCCGACCGCGCCTCGATGCTGCTCGCCGACCTGGGGCTGACGACACAGTCGCTGCGCACACACCTGGCCGAGCGCGCCAGATTCTTCGCCAGCCGTGAGCGCTTGGAGCGGCTGAAGAAGTTGGTCAGCCCGGATGATGACGCAGCCGATCTCGACCGCAAGCTGATCGCGGTGCTGATCAAGGCCGATCATGCCGATGTGTTTACGCTGCTGATTACCCTGCTCGACGGCATGCCGGATGGAATGCCGGATGGACTCTCGGAGCGGATGCTTGATGAGAGACCAAACGGGATGCCAAACGGAATGCGGAACCGGATGCTCGATGGCATGCCGGACGGCCCGGACGGCCCGGACGGCTCGCTCGACGCGCCACCGCCGTTCTGGCCCGATCTCGCCAAGTACGGGGTCGAGACGGCCTTCTGGGATCTGGTGGAGACGCACTTCGGCTGGCGCGACCCAACGCCGACGCTGAAGGGCCTGCTGATCCGGCTGATGGTCTCCGACCTAGCCAACGCCCTCGGTAGCGCCTTGCCCAGCGGCCTGGCGCATCTCGTGCTACCCCAGCGTGGCCTGGCCAACGCCGTCGTCTGTCTGGCCCAGTGGCGCGACAGCAGCGCCCGCAGCCCCTCCTACGAGCGTCTCTCCGCGGCGGTGGCCGAGGCGATCAAGCTCGATCAGCAGCTCAGCGCCCTGGGGCTGGACGCCCTGCAGGAGGCCAAGACCTTCCTGCGCGTCGAGCAGGCCATCGCCGGGCGGCTGCGCGACCGGGTACTGGACACCGCCGAGACCATCGACGCAGAGGCCATCCGCCGCCTCGTTGCGCGCCGCCAGGACGGCTACTGGGCCTCGACCACCCTGGCCGATACCGAGGCCGCACCGCGCCAGGCCTTGCACGCCGTCTACCAGGCGCTGGCGACCGCTGCTGATCTCTTCGCGCTGCACAACGCCGAAGCCCTGCGCCCGGAACCCGCCGATGCGCCGGCGCTGTTCACCGCCTACACCGAGCGACTGTATCGCTTCGATCAGCACTACCGGCACTTCTGCGAATGCGCCGACGCCGCCGAGGCGCGCGGCTGGGACATCCTCAAGGCCCTGCGCGAGCGGGTCGAGCAGACCTACGGTACCGGCTTCGTCGCCGAGCTAGCGCTGCGCTGGAACAAGCACCTGGCCAACGGTCTGCTGCAGCACTGGCGGTTGCCGGAGGTGGCCAACCAACAACACTTCTTCGAGCGTGAGGTTGCGCCAATCCTGGCCAAGGGACCGGAGCGCCGGGTCTTCGTGATCATCAGCGATGCCTTCCGCTACGAAGCCGCCCAGGAGCTGACTGCCCAGCTCAACGGTCGCTACCGCTTTGATGCCAAGCTCGGCGTGCAGCTCGGTGTGCTGCCGTCCTACACAGGGCTCGGTATGGCCGCGCTGTTGCCGCACCAGCATCTCGACTATGATGCCAGCGGCGACCCAAGGGTCGACGGCCAGCCCTGCGGTTCCCTCGAGCAGCGCGCCAAGGTCCTCGCCAGCGTCGACGGCATCGCGGTCAACGCCGACACCTTCATGGCGATGAAGAAGGACGAAGGCCGCGCCTTCATCAAGCCGCATCGGGTGGTTTACCTCTACCACGACCGCATCGACGCGATCGGCGACAAGCGCGTCACCGAGGCCGAGACCTTCCACGCCGTGCGCCAGACCATCGACGAGCTGGCGGATCTGACTGCCAAGATCGTCAATAGCCTCAACGGCAACCAGGTGCTGATCACCGCCGATCACGGCTTTCTGTTCCAGGAACGCCCGCTCGGGGAGACCGACAAGAACAAGCTGAACGATCAGCCGCCCGGCACCGTGCTGGCCAAGAAACGCTATCTGCTCGGGCACGACCTACCACAGAGCGACCAGGCCTTTCACGGTTCGACCGTCGTCACAGCCGGGACAAGGCCAGCGGGCCTAGCAGGGGCCAAATCAGACCCTGTTACCGGGGCTGATTCAAGCGCACGGGCTAGCTCGAGTGCTGAGACTGTTTTAAGCGCCGGGACTGGGGGAAGTCCTGGGGCTTGCTCAAGCGCAGGAGCAGGCTCGAGCGCTAGCACCGGCTCAGCGGCTGGCGCGAGCCCGGGCACAGGTAACGCCATGGAATTCTGGATACCCAAAGGAGCCAACCGCTTCCACTTCGTCGGCGGCGCACGCTTCGTCCATGGCGGCGCCATGCCGCAGGAGATCGCGGTACCGGTCATCCGCGTCCAGCACCTCAGAGGCAACGACAAGGCCGCCAAGACCCAGGTGCGCACCGTCGGCGTCAGCGTGCTCGGCAACAACTTCAAGGTCACCACCAACCGCCACCGCTTCCAGCTGATCCAGACCGAACCGGTCGGTGAGCGCGTCAAGCCCGCCACCCTCAAGATCGCCCTCTACGACGGCGAAGAGCCGGTGACCAACCTCGAGACCCTCACCTTCGACAGCACCTCCAAGGACATGAACCACTGGAAGAAGACCGTCAGCCTGACCCTGGAGGGCCGGCGTTTCGATAGCAAGCGGGTG
>NZ_JAYESN010000174.1:0-7104 GCF_034860625.1 Lamprobacter sp. | reverse complement strand
CTTATGAGTCGATCCAGCCGAGCACAGCAGCGTCTGAGCCCACCGCGTCCGAGGTTAAATCCGAGCCAGAGTTCAAGCGCGGGCGGAAACCCAATTCAGATCGATCCCTCTCAACGGGGCATGGGTACGGGCATCGCTTGGGTGTTGCTGCTGATGCTAGGCGTCACCGCCTGGCGGTTGCTGGTGGCCGATCTGATGCCGGTAACGCGCGATGAGGCCTATTATTTCGACTGGGCTGGTCAACTCTCCTGGGGTTATTTCGACCATCCTCCCGCGGTTGCCTTGCTCGGACTCGGTGTCGTCATCGAGCCTGGCTCCACGCTGGCCAGCCGGCTCGGCGCCGTAATGTTTGGCAGCTTGGCGCTACTGGTGCTTTGGCGCCTCTATCACGCCAGTGGTCTACGCGCAGGTAACGGACTGCTGCTCGCGCTCATCCTCTCGGTCGCCAGCGTCCCTGGTCTAATCGCCGGCGTCATCACCACACCGGATAGCGTACTACTGCTATGCTGGCCGCTGGCCTTGCACGAAGCCCTGCGAGCACTCCAAGGCCAGCGCCGACGCTGGCTCACAGCAGGCATTGCCACCGGTCTTGGGTTGCTCGGTAAATACAGCATGGTCATGATCGGCCCGGCCTTTTTATGGGCGCTAGTGCGCGCCGACTCACATGCATTGCGAACGCCTTGGCCCTATCTTGGGGGGCTGCTCGCACTACTGGTGTTCGCGCCGAACCTGCTCTGGAATGCACACAATGATTGGCTGACCCTGCGGTTTCAGTTTGGGCATGGCTTTTCGACCGAGAGCGGCCTGATCCGGCTCGCGGCCGACGCGCTGCCTGCCGTTACTGGTGCCCACGCTTACACGCACGAGCTGCCGGCGCCGATGGAATGGGGAGAACGTTTGTCCAGCCTCGGTGGCTTCATCACCGAGCAGTTGCTGCTTTGGGGGCTACTGCTGGTGCCCATCAGCATCGCGCTTTCGCGCGCTGTACTAGATACTGATTGGCGTTCCTTTTGGCCGCTTGATTGGAACCTTAAAAGGCGGGATAACGGCAACGGGCTAGAGCGCGACTTAGCGTGCCATCCAAAACCTGATGGCATGATCAACGCGCTCGATCCCGCTGCGGTCTCGCTGCTAAGCGCGGCGGCCTTGGTGCCACTGGGCTTGTTTGCGCTGGTCGCGCTCGGCAGCGAGGTCGAGGCGAACTGGGCGGCGCCCTACCTCATCGGTGCCGCGCCCTTCGTCACCTTGCTGCTGCGGCGCTGGGGTGACAGTCGGGTTGACGGTCAGATGAGTGGTCAGGTTGACGGCTGGACCAGTGGCTGGGCTGGCGGTTGGGTTGGCAGCCGGACCAAGGCCAATGGCTGGTTTCGCGACTGGACGCTGATCGCGACCGCTGGCAATCTCGTTCTGGTCAGCGTCTATGTGCTCTACGCCATCACCGGCCTGCCACCCTTGCCGGATGCGGCCGCGCGCGTCCAGCGCGAGAGCCAGGGTTTCGAGGAACTGGCCGAGTATGCGGCGCGCTTACCGGAGCCGGTGATCGCCGATCGCTACCAATTCGCGGCCATGCTGAACTTCTACCAGCCGCAGCTCGCGGTGAGTCAATGGCCCGGCATCACCCGGCCATCGGAGTACGGACGCGGACGAATCGTACCGCTGCCTGACCCACAAGCCTTGCGGCAGACCGGCTTCTGGCTGTTGACGGGCAAGTTCTCGGCACCGGAGATCACCGGTTTCGAGGCGGTCGAGACCCGCAGCCTGTACAGCTGTCCCGATGGTCGCTTCACCGTGGTTGATGGTTCTGCGGCCTGGGACACCGGCGGCTGCGATGAGCCGGCTAATGTGTGGCGGCTTTATCGTTACCGTGTCACTGAAAACAGACTCGATGTGATCAATGAATCGCTCTCCGGGCGGAGACAGTCGTGGTCAAAGCCAAGGGTCAAAGCACGCGTGCCGCTACCTGCCGGCAGCGACACGCGTCAGTGACGGTTAATGCAGTGTCATCAGACAAACAGGCCATCGATGGGGCCGACGTTGATCCCCAGATCCTCGATCGTCTCGAATTGGCCACTGACAAGAATCAGGTCTTTCTCCTCCCCAGCGGTGATGAAGGCAAAGCGCGAGGTGAGCAGGTGAACGTCGTAGTCGTCATTCTCAAGCTGGATGCTGTCAACGCCGGCCTCGAAGTCCAAAATACGAGCGTAGTCGCGAGCGCCGTCGCCGATGGTGTCAAAGTAGAAGATGTCTTCCCCACCACCTCCGAATAAGAGATTGCCAAAGCCTCCGCGCGCGGCGATGATTTCGGCTTCATCCGATCCGATCAGATAATCGCGACGGCCGGCACTGCCCTCGATGAGCACTCGCTCGGGCTCTGGCGCTTCCGGCTCGAGCACAGCATCCGCACGGAAATCCAGGTTCTGGATCCGTTCATCGAGATTCCGTCCAGTATCGGGAATGGCAAACGCTTCGCCGCCGTTCGCTGGATTGAAGTGGTCGTTCAGATACTCGGCGAGCGCATCCTGCTCGGTGCCGTCAAACGCAAAGGTGGCCGCTCCGGTGAAGCTCTCATCCGCAACGCCATCGCCATCAATGTCGGTGAGGTCAATCCGATTGGCTTCAGGGCCGGATGGGAATGGGTACCCATCGCCGCCACCGGCGAGAAAGTTGAGGGTGACGACACGGAAGGTTTCGTTGGCGTCGCCGACAAGCTCGCCATCGCGAACCAGCTCGGCAATGAGGGTGTCGTTCTCGTCGACAATGGCTGCATTGAGGATGCGATCCCCTTCAGGCAAGTCCGCGTCGTAGGAGAACTTGACCCCGGAGACCTGAGGAAACCCACCCGCAGGATTCGGAAGCGCTTCCAAGCCATGCTCGAGTACGGCGACCAGTTCTGCCTTGGTCAGGGTTAACAGGCTGAGGCCATTGTTGAACGCCAGCGTGGTCTGGATATCGTTCTGGCTGATCCCGCCGGCTGGCTTGACGACGTTGCCATCGCCATCGATCACCGCTTCGTTCGGGGAACGCACTGCCTCAGTGCCACCAGGCGGCACGATGGTTTGACCGATCGAGGCCCGGATGCCGCCACCGTTCTTGATGGACACTAGTACGCTCTCGTCGAACTCCTTGGCGAGTGCCAGATTGGCATCCGCCGTCAGGTTACCCAGGTTGGTTTCCTGGGTGCGGACACCATCGGTGTCCTCGGCGGTGTCAATCCCGGAGCGGTTGCCGTTGAGGAACACGTCGGAGACGCCGAAGACATTGCTTTCGGTGGCGATGATCTGGGCCTCGATGGCATCGACAATGGCCTGAATCTCGGGATCGATCAGGTCTTCGGCATTCAGGTCAGCGACGCCCTGAGCGTCGGTGGCATAGGCGCCGGAAATGTCGGGGTCGTAACTGTCGGGGATAATATGGCCGTTTTCGTCGAAGTCGATCACCAAGCGGCCGACGTACTTGTAACTGCCGTCGGTATTGACCACCGCCGTTGTCACGCCATCGGCGTCGGTGACGAATTGGGGATACGGGCCTTGGTCACTGTCGCCATCGCGGATGCGATCGTTGTCGTCGAACAGCCGGGTATTGGAACCGCCAGCGACGATGATATCGACATGACTCAAGCGCTCGGCCAAGGCCAGCTCGATATTGAGCTGCTGCATATGCGCCAACAGCACGACCTTATCCATGCTGGGATTGGCCGCGAGCAGTGCATCGACCTCGGTTTGAATCTCGGCGGCCAACGCATCGAGCTGCGCGGGGGTTGGGTTTGTATCGAAATCAGCCGGCGCAATGGCCAGATCGCCGGGGCTGGAGATGATGTCGAGGGTCGGCGTGGTCGCACCGACGACGCCGATCGACTCACCGTGGACATCGATGACCACCGAGGAAGTCACGCTGTTGGCTTGCGGGGCTTGCCCGCCAGGCACCGCCAAGGGTGCGAGGTTGGCGTCGGTCGCGAAGTCGAGGTTGGTGGCCAGGTAGGGGAAGTCCGCTCCCGTGAAGTCCTGCCCGGCCAAGTCCGAGCTGCTGAGCGCCGAGAAGTCGCCGGTCGCCGAACCGTCGATCAAGCCGGCCAGCATGGCGGTGCCGAAGTCGAACTCGTGGTTACCAAGCGCGAGTGCCTGGAAACCCAGTTCGTTTTGGATCTGGATGTCCGCGATGCCAGCGGAACCAAACACCGCTTCGGAGGCATCGAAGAACAGACCGGGGATGATGGCGTCGCCGGATGAGAGCGTCAGGGTGTTATCGGGAAGACCGTCATTGCCGAGATCCTGATTCCGCAGGGCATTGAGCACAGCGGAGAGGTTCGGGGCATCCTGAATGGCTGCCACAGCGGCTTCTTGGTCGGCAACGTGGAGTAGCTCTAGGGTATAGGCGCGGTCTTCATTCGGCTCTGACTCGACCCCATACACCGTCGTGGTCCCGCTGACCTCGTTCGAGACCACCAGCAAAGGCTGGCCGTTCGGGCTCTCCTCAGCAGCGATGAAGGTCAGCCCCTCGGGGCCGAGATCGCCGACTTCGGGATTGGTCGAACCATCGGGCAGTTCGGCCTCGACGCTGAAGTTGCGGTTGTTGATGTAGTGGACGAAGAAGGCATTGGCCGGATCGGTGATGTCGTAGGTCATGATGCCGCCGACACGCTCCAGACCGATGAAGGCGTAGGTCTTGCCGTTAATCTCGCCAAGAGCGACACCTTCCGGCTCCGGGCCTTTGTTATCGCTGCGGCTCTCGAAGCTGTCGTTCTCGTCGTTGTTGGCGTTGAAGTCGTCAGGGAACCGCTGCGCGGTGATCTGCTCGAAATCATCGCCGCTGTTGAAGACCAGGTTGCCTTGGCTATCGAAGATGCTGAACGAGCGGCTACCGTAGGCGTAGATCTGGTCGATGTCGCCATCGCCATCGATATCGCCATCGACCGAGGAGATGGTGAGACGCCCAAGCTGGTCATTATCGGCGATGTTGGGAAACGCATCGGTGATGCTGGCATCGAGTGCAAGGCCAGCACGACCAAAGGAGGTGACATCGGCGAGATCCTTGAGGCGGATGGCATCGCCGGTCGCATCTTCATCGGCATCGCCGCGATCGTCGCCTTCATTGGCGGTGACATAGTAGGTCTCACCACCGACCTCGTAGAGGGCGAGCGCGTCCGGCATCTGCAGGCCAAACACCGGCCAGGGCTGGATGTTGATGCCGTCGTCGCGGTCACTGGGGTCAAGGCCATTACCGGGTTGGCTATGGTCGATCGGCGCGAGCGGCTGGATGTCAGTGACGGTCGCACTGGCGATATCGACCACGGCCACCGCATTCGCCTCTTGCAAAGTGACATAGGCCTGTGCGCCGTCAGACGTGATCGCCACGTATTCGGGCTCAACATCCGCAGAGAGGGTCTTGCCGGGAAAGAGCCGCAGGCCGGCGGCTTGCAGCTCAGCCTGTTGCGCGTTGAAGGCGTCGAAGGTCGCCTTTTGCTCGGTGAAGGTGGTGATGTCGATGATGCTCACCGACCCGTCCGGATCGATGTCGCCATCCGGCTCGCCTTCGTTGGCGACAACGAGTTTGGTGCCATCGGGGGTAAAGGCGACCATGTCGGGCAACGCGCCCACCTCGACCTCGGCGACCAAGCTGGGGTTAGCAAAATCGGTTTCGTTAGCGTTGAAGAACACGACCTTGCCGGGATCGGTCGACACCGGGGCTTCGATCGCCACCGCGACCAGCCCCCCCTTCACCGCCACACTGTTGGCCCCGGAGCCAAACGCAGAGGCATCGAGACTGCCGAGCTTGATGGGATTAGCGGGATCACTCAGATCCAGCACGTCGACCGTCGTGGCATTGGCGTTGACGACAAAGAGGCGCTGGGTCTCCGGATCATAGGCATTGATCTCTTGCGCGCCCTCGTCGAAGACGCCGGTTTGGTAGGTTCCGAGAGGATTCAGGACAATCGACATCGTCAGCTCCAACAGTTGATAACGAGATAGACAGAGGATTTACAGGGCGGCTGTAGAATTCATCTAAGAGATGCGCGCAAGCGTTCTCAGTGCGTTCGCAGGACTCATGGTAAAGCAGCGATGCTTTTCCGGCAACATTACAAAAAGATTACATTATTATGACGCAATATTTTCTTTTTCTTTATTTTTTGGTCACAATTATCTTTTCTACCGACAAAGAAAGCGAATGATCGACGTGGACTTTAGATTTTCAAAACAGCCTCTTAGGAGTTTCCTCACCCTCAGTAACTCCTCAATGAGTCATGGCAGCCGGGAATTGCTCGGCGTTAGCCTGGCGACCAGACATCCTCACCCTTTACCTTTACCTTGACCAGCCTTTGATTGACCTGCCGCGACCAAACTCCCGCACATTTGCGATACCGAGCGCACAGCTCTCATCGAGGAGTTGGTTCGCTTGATCGAAACCTTAGCTGAGACCACCAGCAGGCCTCGACCATCCAACAGCTGTGCGATGCAATCGCGGCGGTGAAAGGGAAAAAAGGTAAGCCTCGCTTCAGGCCCTGCCAAATGGAGCAGAAGGCCCGGCCATAGCGAGGAGCAGGACGACGAGGACAAGTCCACAGGCACTAGCAAGCGTCCGGGTTCGAGCAAGCGCTCGAAAACCGCACAGCTGACCATTCACGATCAGATCTGGACGCTCTATGCCAACCTCAAAGCGTGCACCCGATCCAACGGCCGTAAAAACGACATCCAGGTGACGTCAAATGGCGCAAGATCAGCGGTGGCTCGTGCAGTGCGCTCAGGCACCGCTGTCGCAATACCTTCGCCAGCATCAAGAAGACTTGCCGAAAGTTGGGCATTTCCTTATGGAACTACCTCAAAGACCACATTGTTAAGTGGCCGATACGATTCCGCCCTTGCCGGACGTCGTTCGTGAGCGGGCACGGCCTCTGCCATGCCATAATTGATTAACCGAAAAAAGAGCATTTCAACCGCAGATTATGCAGAAGATTACGCAGATTAACGCAGAGATTTCAATACATCGCAGCTGATCACTGCGTCACCTATTGGGTGCCATTGTTAAACCTGCTAAGAACTTATTTTGTATTGTTTTAATCTGTGTACATCTGCGTCATCTGCGGTTTATAGGATTAAGAGATTAATTTCC
>NZ_JAYESN010000173.1:0-7117 GCF_034860625.1 Lamprobacter sp. | reverse complement strand
TACTCCCCCAATAATCCATTCGAGATTAACCTTTCTGCAAGAAACTGGTAAATGCCGAAACGGCAACATGTACTTATAATGTGGATTAGAGTTCATTAGAATTTTCCCAAACTCGGTATCCCGTAACCACTCGGGCATACTTTCGTCGCCAATGACAACTTTTCCTCCTTTCTTAGTAACGCGGTTCATTTCCTCTAGAAATTTTTTTATATCTGAAAATGTATTGAGTCCGCCAAAATGAAATGCGGCATCGAAGTAATTATCAGGATATGGTAACCAGCATGCGTTGCCTAAATGATAGATGACAGGCACATCAATATTTTCTAGTTTTGGAAAGCTTTTTTCGAGTATTGAATGACATAAATCCTGGAGATGGAGTTCAGCATGTTCCGACAGATATTTGGCTATAAATACTGAGTCTCGTCCTGTGCCAGCTCCAACTTCCAGTACTTTTGAAGATGGTTGGAGATTTAGCTTTGCAACCATTGCAGATCTAACTGCAGCTTCATCTTCGTTAAAAGTACGAAATGTGAGGGGTAGGTACTCATCGTAGACATCAGCGTTAGCATCGTACCAACTTTTGCTCTCTCTATCTGTTATAGATAACTCTGCTGGATATGTAAAGTCGGGTAGACTATTTTTTACCTGATAGCAATTACCGCAGTTACAGATTAGCTCTCCATTTATTATATGCCCTTCTTTTTCGTTAACTATTTTTACTGTGAGGGGGCCTTTGCAGGCAGGGCAAACAAAGCAATTTTTTTGCGTGTAATGCATTTTAAAGCCAGTTAGGAAAAATGATAAAGGATAAGGTTGTTTAGATAGTATGGTGTTTTTTTAAGGAGATTGTGAATCGTGGGCTTTTATGAATTAAAGTCGCAACCCTCCGTCTAGTTCCAATACACGTCCATTGAAATAATCTGCTTTCAAGATCCAAAGCAGCGCCTCGACCACTTCCTCGACCTGCCCCATGCGCTTGAGCGGCACCTGATCGATCCAGCGCTGGAGTTGAGCGGCTTCAAGCGCATCGGCGGCACCCTGAGTGTCGCAGAAGCCAGGGGCGATAGCGGCGACGCGAATACCCAAGCGACCGAGTTCCTTAGCCCAGACAACAGTGAGGGCTTCAACGCCAGCCTTGGCGGCGGAGTAGGCGCTCTGCCCGGCGTTGCCACGGGCGCTGATGGAGCTGACATTGACGATGACGCCTCGGTTGCGGCGCCGAACCATATCGGCGGCGACGGCGCGGGTGAGGTAGAAGACGCTGTTGAGGTTGACATCCATTACTTGCTGCCAGAGGTCGAGCGGGTGACGCGGGTCTTGGCGGTCGAGCGGGTTGATCAGCGGTGCGCTGCGCATGATGCCAGCGTTGTTGACCAAGACCTGGATGCCGTCGAATGCGTCTGAGACCTGGCTGACAGCCTGTTCCACCTGGGCCGGGTTGGCCACATCGCAGGTGATCGCGAGCAGTGCAGGATGGGTCGCGGCGAACTGCTCAAGCCGTTCGCAGTCGCAATCGAGCGCGGCGACACGGGCGCCTTCGGCGAGCAAGCGCTCGGCAAGGGCGCGGCCGAAGCCGGCGGCGCCGCCGGTGATGAGTGCTGGTTTCTGGCGAAGATCCATTGGCTCTAAGCGGCCGATTCCTGCTTGATATCCCAGGCCGGAAAAGCCAAGGCACCGGGGTGGCATTTGAGCGTGCGAGCGAGGGACTTGGCCTGCTCGATGTCCAGGGGCGAGCGTTCGGCTTCGATGGCAACCAGCGCCGCTAGGGGCAATCCGGCGCGTAAGGCGAGTTCTGTTTGACTCAATCCTTGAAGCTCACGCAGGATGCGCACGGACTCCCCGGGCGAGACTTCGATACTGCGCGTGGCTGGGTGAAATTCGCTCATGTCACTTTCTCCGGTAGTCATGTGGCGTGATACTCACAACCGCGACCTGTGCCAGTTCGTTTTCGAGACGGTAAATGACCCGGTATTGATCGTTCAAGCGGGATGAACGGTGCCCCTGCCATTGGCCATGCAGGGATTCGTCGTGAAATCCGCGAATCATCTGGATGCCAGTCGGCCCGGAGAGCGTCATGATGTCCTTCCATTTCTGGTAACGTTTGACGATTTCGACCGGCAGACGCCTGATTTGGTGGGCGATCTGGCGGTGTTCGAGGATATCCCACATCTTGAAGCAGGTGATGACACCGTTGTGCCTACTCTCAATTCGTCTCGGCGCCGACTTTGTTCGCGAGTAAGGCACGGATCGCGGCGACCGAGGTCAGATCCGCGATCTCGTCGCCTGTTAGGCGCAGATCGTAGGCCGACTCGATGGCTAGGATCAACTCCATGTGTGACAGTGAATCCCAGGTCGGGATGTCGCCTAAGCGGAGTCCGTCAAGCTGGACGGGGTCGCTGAGCTTGAAGGTGCGGAGAAGGATGGGGTCGAGATCAGGCATGAGGCTTTGCAGGTTGTTCACAGGCGGAAGCAGGCCGAGAGGCGGGAGAATTGATCGACATTGAGTCGATGCGTTTCGGTGTCTGGCGCGATGACGACGGTGCCGGCGGGCAACGGCTTGCTGGTGAGGGTGTGGGCGCCAAGCAGGCAGCGCTCGCCGAGGGCGATCTCATGTCCAATGGTGGCATTGAGGCCAACAAAGGTGCCGGCGCCCAGGCTGCTGGCGCCGCCGATAGCGCAACCACCGGTGAGCCAGCAGTGGTCGCCGATGTGGGTGTGGTGGCCGATCATGGCGCCGCCCCAGACGAAGACGTCATCCCCCAGGGTGACGGCGGGTTGAATGGCGGCACCATCCATGACGATGCTGTTCTCGCCGAGGCTGTAGTCTCCCAGGACGTGCGGACTGCGGTACTTGGCGAGCCGGTAGCCTTGCGCTCGCGCCCAGGCGACCTTGTCGGCCCGCAGTTGGTTGATGCCTTGGTAACCGAGGGCGACGAAGAGCGTGTGTTCGGCAGGCGGGTAGGCGGTTGGCAGGTCGTCGGCGGTGATCAGGGGTTTGCCGAGAAAGGTCTCGCTGGTGCGAAACAGCGTATCGCAGGCGTAGGCGACGATGCGATAGTCGCTGTCGCGCTCGAAATAATAACTGGCGGCTTGGGCAATCTTGCCGGCGCCGAAGAGGATGAGCGGTTGTGCCATGGGTGGTTATCCTAGGCTCGGTTGCGGCTGGTTGCCTTGCTCGGCAATCGCCAGACGATTGATCTTACCATTGCGATTGCGCGGCAGGCTGTCGTAGTAGGCGAAGCGCGTGGGTAGCATGTAGGCCGGTAGGCGCTCGGCAAGCTGGGCCTGTAGCTCGGCTTCCGACAGGTTGGTGCAGAGGGCGGCAAGGATGGTTGGTCCGCCTCCAGCGATGTCCGCTAGGGCGACGCAGGCGGCTTCGCGCACCTTGGGGAGGGCGGCCAGCGCGGCCTCGATCTCGTCGAGCTCGATGCGATAGCCCATGCGTTTGATCTGCCGATCAGCGCGTCCGACGAACTGCAGGACCTGTCGTTCCGCGTTCCAGCGCACCCGGTCGCCGGTTCGATAGAGGATATCGCGATAGGCGTTGTGGGTTGGGTTTTGCACGAAGGCGGCGGCGGTGCGCTCTGGGTCGCGGTAGTAGCCGAGCGCGATCTGCGGGCCGCCGAGTAGCAGTTCGCCGACCTCGCCTTGTGCAACTGGGTGGTCTTGCGCATCGACGATTAGGCCACTGAAGTTGGCGGCAAGCGGGCCGAGCGGTAGCAGTTCCTCGCCAGGGAGATCGGCCGCTTGCACCGGGTAGCTGGAGCAGATGCAGGTGCCCTCGGTGGGGCCGTAGACGTTGATGAGCGCGGTGTGCTCGCCAAGCTGTTGGTGGAGTTCGCGCAGGGCCGGCTTTGGGAAGCCTTCGCCGCCAAACAGCATGCGCCGCAGCTGGGGGAGGTCGCCAGGCTCGAGCGCGCGCAGGCGCAGCATGTAGACCAGGAGCGATGGCACTGAGAACCAGAGGGTGCAACCAGCGGCGGCGACCGCTTTGATTAGATGGCGTGGGTTCTTGGTCAGCGCTTCGCCCATGGGCGCGAGTGTGGCGCCGGCTAGGAGGGCGCCGTAGAAGTCGAAGACGGCGTTGTCGAAGTGCATCGGGTTGATGTTGGTGAGCACTTCGTCCGGGCCGATGTGCAGGTCTTGCTGGCACCAGCGGGTGAAATTGAGCAGGCTTTGCTGGGCGATGACGACGCCCTTGGGGGTGCCGGTGGAGCCTGAGGTGAACATGAGGTAGGCCGGGGTGTGGCCGGGTACGCGGTGATCGGCTTGGGTTGGCGCTAGGCTGCGCAGCTCGGCGTGGTGGTCGTCGGTGCCGTAGTGCAGGGTTGGTGGCAGGAGGTGTTGCGCCTGCTGCGCGGCTGATTGCAGCGCCGCGAGCGTGGTTTGATGCGGGTCGGCATGGGCGATCAAGGCTGGGCGGGCGGTGGCCAGCATGGCGCGCAACCGTGTCGGCGGGCTGCCGGGGTCGAGGTTGGTGTAGAGCACGCCCACGCGGAGACAGGCGAGCATCAGCGCGTAGGCGGTTGGACTCTTGTCGTGGAAGATGGCGATGGCATCGCCGAGCTTGATGCCGCGCGCTTGCAGCCAGGTTGCCCAGCGTCCGCTGAGATCGTCGAGTTCGGCATAGGTGAGCCTGTCGCCATTGGCGAGTTGCAGCGCGATGCGGTCTGCATGACGCTGGGCGACATCGGCGAAGGCGAGTCCGAGGTTAAGGCTGTTCATGGGAGATCAGATCATACGCGGGCAGTAAGGCTCGGGTGCCGTCGATGCCGATGCACATGAGGGTGTCGATGATCGAGAGATGGGGTTCAAAGACGTCGCTGAGCTGATGATAAACCGGTGTGCGGGTCTGTAGAAAGCGCAGTTCGAGCCCTTGGGCGGCAAAGGCCTCAGCTTGGTAGAGGCGCTGTCCGTTGATGGGGTTGATGTACAGCGTCGCGCGTTCCTGCTCGCAGCGCGCGAGGATGCGGGCTTGTGCATCGGGCGCGGGCGGCTGAGGCTCGCTGCTTGCGCGTTTGAAGCGGGTGCTGAGACCAAGCGCTGTTGCGAGTGTGCGCAGCGAGTCATCGAGCCAGTCGATAAGCCAGGGGCTGGGGTTGTGGACGAGCGGCTCGATCAGTGCCTTGGTTTCGCTGTGATGGGGTGCCTTGCCATAGGCGTGCGCGAGGGATGACAGCCATTTGCGCCGCCAGGTGGTGATGCTGTCGGCGAGGCGCAGGTCTTTGATGAGTAAATTTTGGCTGGCGTTTGCCAGTGGCAGGGTGAAGAGCCAGGGCGCACCGTTGACCAGCAGGCGGTTGCGATTGATCCAGCCGCGCTTAATGTAGGTGACGTTGTCGTAGAAGGCGAAGGTATCGACCGCATGCATGAGCTGAAAGTAGCCCAGATAGGGGAACAGGTAGGGCTGCATGATGGCGAGGCGGTGCGGTTTCTCGTCTGCCTGCTCGCCTTCGTTGTTTCCTTCTGACGCTGCGTCCGGCTGTTTCATGAAGAGGGCCGGGTTAGGGTATCAGCAGTTGGATAATACGGCTGAGGTCGTCGTCGCTGAGCGCTGGATACATCGGTAAGCAAATGACGCGCTTGCTGATCTCGGTGGCCACCGTCAGGTCAGTCGCTTGCACCGACGGTAGGCCGCGGTACATCGGGAATTCGGTGATGAGTGGATAGAAGTAACGGCGGCCGTGAATCTCCTCGGCCTTGAGCTTGTCGTAGAGCTGATCTCGGCTCAGTGGGTAGGCATCATCGACCAAGATGGGGAAGTAGGCATGGTTGTCGACAACTTGGCTGCCGCGTGGGAGTAGACGGATGCCGGGGGTGGTGCCCAAGCCTTCGCGGTACTGACCGTCGATGGCGTGTCGGCGCGCGAGGGCTTGATCGACATGTTTGAGTTGCAGCAGGCCCAGTGCGGACTGTATCTCGTTCATCTTGCCGTTGATGCCGCTGGCAACCACGGTGGTTTCGCCAACGAAGCCGAAGTTTTTCAGATGGTCGATGTGCTGCTTGCTCTTGGCGTCTGGGCAGATGATGGCGCCGCCCTCGCAGGTGTTGAAAACCTTGGTGGCGTGGAAGCTGAGCACCGAGAGGTCGCCATGACGCAGGATGCTGCCGCCTTGGTCCTGCACGCCGAAGGCATGCGCGGCATCGTAGATGACCTTGAGGTTGTAGTTGTCGGCGATGGTCTGGATGGCCTCGACGTCGCAGGGGTTGCCATACACATGCACCGGCAGGATGGCGGTGGTGCGCGGGGTGATGGCGGCTTCGATGCGCTTGGGGTCAAGGTTGAGGCTGTGCGGGTCGATGTCGACGAACACCGGCTGAATCTCGTTCCAGAGCAGGGTATGCGCGGTGGCGACGAAGGAGTAGGGCGTGGTGATGACCTCGCCGCTGATGCGCAACGCCTGCAGTGCCGTCAGCAAGGCCAGCGTGCCGTTGGCGAACAGTGCCAGGTGCTCGACGCCCAGATATTCGGCCAGCGCCTGCTCCAACTGCTGGTGGAACGGGCCGCTGTTGGTGAGCCGCTTGTTGGCCCAGATATGCTCCAGGTAGGGGATGAACTCCTCTAGCGGCGGCAGGTGGGGTTGGGTGACGTAGAGGGGTTTGTTGCTCATGAGGGTGAGTCTATCGGCCGTTGCTGGGGTGGACGCCCACGTTGTCTGCACTGACAGTCGTTGTTGAGGTCGGTACCCTAGCAGCAGGTGCGCGCGGGTGCACGGTTGCCATCATCGAACGCTGCATGCCAACGTGTTTTATCGGCTGTTGCTGGGTGTTCTTGAATGGTCACCGACTTCAACCCGGCGCTCAACGGCATCCAAGATCAGGTTCCAGCGCGTTGGCGTGCGCCAAGGCCTTATTGCGCACGGCGGCCGGCGAAATGCTCGTACCAGGGGAAATGCTGTACCTGCGCCCCACAGCCAGCGGCGATGTGCTGAGACGAGGCCATCCGCAGCAATCCTGAGGCGATTCTCCAGCGGTTCGATCCTGAGGATCGGCTCAAGGGGCTTGATCCCGCCACCATCGAAGCCTGGTTAGCCAAGCAGAAATCAAACAACGAACATTCTTGATGCGGTCCCGTCAGAGGGCGAGGCTCACCGCAAACAGCATCCGGATGCCAAAC
>NZ_JAYESN010000172.1:0-7158 GCF_034860625.1 Lamprobacter sp. | reverse complement strand
GAGCAGGCGCCAGGCGCGCTGTCTGGCCTCTGAGTTCATGGCTCGACTCCTGTAGCCGGCTTTAGCGGTCTCTCTGGTGAATCAGCGCACACAGGCGCCGAGTCACCACTGGCGCTGAAGATCACAAGGACGCTAGGCTCGGCTTGAGGCAGCTCAGCGCGTGGGAGCTCAACACGGGTAGTGAGATCGATGTCGGCCGGCATCAGGTGGTCCTCGGGGTCGGGTTGGGATGTGATCCGCTTCCCCCTTTGGACCCGAGCGTCCCGAGATTCCTTTCAGTGCGCAAGCGATGGCCAGCGCTTGATCCACGACCTTCTGAACCGTAGCCGGGCGCGTAGCCAATAGTCCGCTGTCGCCGAGAGCACCACCCACCGTTGGATGGGTGGTGAAAGATAGCCGCCGCCGGGACGGTCCTGAGAACTGATCTGCAGCAAACCCTCGCTGCCGTCTCAGCCGCCATGACCCATGACTCCACCTCAAAACGACGCCATCATCATGCAAGAGACCCCCGATATTGCCGTTTCGTTTCTCAGCCGTTTCCGCGGGACCTTCAGCTCCACCCTGCGCTGGCATCAGCTCGATCAGTTGTGGAGCAGCATTCGCAGCGACGCCGCGGCCGGCTGGTACCTCTATGATCTCGATGAGGCGCCGCCGGCCGAGCCAGCCGAGGCCGCGGCGGTCCAATCCTTCGTGACGGACCTCGACGCGCTACTGCGTCGTGAGCACCGGGAGGACTATTGCGGCATCGTCTATGCTGACGATCTCCAGACCCCGACCTTCATCAAGGTCTACCATCCGCGACGGCTCGGCGTCGCCTGTGGCTTTAGCGATCAGCCCCCCTTGCCGGGCTGGACCATCAGCTTGATGCCACCGCTCGACTTGCACGCTGCGCTGGCACCTCCACCCCCACGACCAACCTGGCTGGGGCGCTTACTGGGCTCAAGCCTGACTGGGTGATATCAATGCGCGAATCAAAACGATGGCGACTCGCCGCACTCTTGTTGATCCTGGCCAGCTTTGGCGCTGGGAGCAGCGGCGCTGCCAATGGCTGTCAGGCACCGATTGCCGTGCAGGTGCTCGGCTCCGGCGGTCCGGAGGCCCAGCAGGAACGCGCCAGTGCGGGCTATCTGCTGTGGCTGGAGGGCAAGGCGCGGGTGCTGGTCGACCTCGGTGGCGGCAGTTTTGCGCGCTACGGTGCCAGCGGCGCGCGCTTCACTGATCTCGATCTGATCGCACTCACGCATCTGCACGCCGATCATGCGACCGATCTGCCGGCGCTGCTGAAGAGCGGCTATTTCAGCCAGCGCAGCCGGGCGTTGCCGATTGCCGGGCCGACCGGTGGCGGTGACTATCCCGATCTCGAGGGCTATCTGCAGGGGCTGTTTGCAGCGCGGACCGGGGCTTTCGGTTACCTCGCGGGCTATCTCGATGGCAGCGATGGGCTGGTCAGGTTGGAACGGCGCACGCTGGAGGCGGACAGCCGCGAGCCGATCCTGGTGCTCGAGACCGATGACTATCGGATCAGAGCCATCGGCGTCACCCATGGCCCGGTCCCGGCGCTGGCCTATCGCATCGACGTGGGCGATCAACGCATCGTCTTCAGCGGGGATCTCAATGGCGATGATCCCTGGTTCGTCGACTTTGCGCACGATGCCGATCTGTTGATCATGGACCATGCCGTGCCGGAGCAGGCGGGAGCGGTCGCCGCACGGCTGCATGCCCTGCCCTCGGAGATCGCCGAGATTGCCAAGGCGGCCGAGGTCAAGCATCTGGTGCTCAGCCATCTGATGCGCCGTTCCGAGCGGGCACTGGATGACAGTCTGGCGCGGATTCACGCTGTCTATCAGGGCGAGCTGAGCGTCGCCTCGGATCTGGACTGCTTCGGGCTCGAGCCGCGGGGCCGATGATGCGCTGACAGGGCTCAGTCCCGGGTCCAGAATGGCGTCTAAGCTGCCGAACGCAGTATCGACGAGCTGCCTTGTTAAACCTCCAAGCGCGGTCCCTGCTCGGCGGCAAAGGCACAGCTGCCCTGCCCGATGCGGATCTCGCCGGACGTTTCGGTCAATCCCTCAGCGTCGACCCAGGCGTCCATCTGCTCGAGTAGCCGCTGCAGGCGCAGTCCAAGCTCGGTGCGGCGAGCGTACGAAAAGCCGGTGACGCGCCAACTGAGCAGCGCATGCGGTCGCCCAGCGCGGCCGAGTGCGGTCATGCGCTGGACTAGGTGCTCGATCAGCGCCTCGTCACCGAGCCGCTCGCGCAGCGCGTTGGCCACCGAGCGATCATCCCAATCGGCCGCCGCCGTCGGGAGCTGATGACGGAGTTCTGCACCGATGAATCGGTACAGCGGCTCGCCAACGACCTGGCCGGTGAGCAGATCCTCGCGGGCCATCTGCCGATAGTCCGGCGTTGGGTCGGAGCCGGTGCGTCGCGCCAACTGCTCGAGGGCCATCGCTTCGGCGCGATGACCACTGGGCGCGAACCCACAGAGCAGGTGATCCAGGATTTCAAGCCTTCGGCGTCGAATCGACTCCGTGGGCTCGAATCGCTAAATCGCCACGCGTGGGGCGGCTGCACCGAAAGCAGGAGCAGGCGCAGACTCAGCAGCGAGAGGACTGACTGGATTGAAAGCCAGACTGAAAGATTGACCCACTCGGTTGAAAGAACTCGGCCACCACACCGGTCTTAAGGGTTCAGCTCGTAGCAACCAACCTTGACTTGCGTGCGCAATCATCAACCAGGCTCGATCCGCTTGCGCAACCATCGCCCTCTGGCTGTCACCCCTTCTCGAGAGACCATCATGCAGAAGCAATCCTTTCCCCTGATCGCACTGATCTCCTCCTCACTGCTCTTGGCGTCAGCCGCGCAAGCCGAGACCGCGAGCGACGCGCCGCTGCCGAGCTATCAACAGGCACTGGACGCCTTTCAGGCGGAACGCGCCAAGACCGGCGGACCCAAGCTCGATGCGGCAGATCGGGCCATCATGCAACGGGCCGCTAAGGATCTGGCCACTGCAATGCCCGAGCCAGGACTGGTGGCCGGCGCTCAGGCACCCGACTTCAGCCTGCCGAACGCCTTCGGCAAACGCGTGCGGCTCTCCGATCTGCTCGCCGAAGGACCGGTGGTGCTGACCTTCTACCGCGGTGCCTGGTGCCCCTACTGCAACCTGCAGCTGCACGCCTTGCAGCAATCCCTGCCCGAGATCGAGGCTCGCGGCGCGCAGCTCGTCGCGGTCACGCCGCAATTGCCGGACAAATCCCGCAAGCAGGTCGAGGACGATGGCTATGCGTTCGAGGTGTTGAGCGACCTGGATGATCATGTGATGCGAGTCTATGACCTCTGCTTCGAGGTCCCTGCCGATCTGCATGAGGTGCAACTCCAGGCGCCTCACGCGGGATAGGCAAGGTTGGCAACGACCTTGTTGTCTGTCATCCCAGTGGGGTTAATCGCAGCAGCGCAAAGGTCGCCGCCTGCCCCGCCGGGCGACCCTGCGCATCGGTCAGGTTCCACACGCTGGCCTGCTCAATCATGAAGCGGCGCCCGGACGCGGAGACGCGCACGCCGCGGTAGTCATCGATGAAGCCACGTTCAGCGACCGCCGCCGCATCACTCATTAGGCACGCGGTGTCGCGTCGTCATCATCATATGGGTCCCTGCGAGGATCCGGACGATCTCGGTCAGCACAGAACCGTCTCCAGCCGCACCGAGGCCAAAGGCTTCGCTCATCTCTGAGACTGAACCCCATGCCCATCGACAATCCCCGATCTGCCGAGCATCAACTGTTCAACACCGGCACCCTGGTCCCGTTTCGTGTGCTCGATACGCAGACGGAGATCACCCCGGACAAGGAAAACCTCTTCGTGCGCGTCGAGCTTAACCCTGGGGGCGCTGATCGCCAAAAGGCGAAAGCCCTTTATACTGGCAGGATGCCCGGTCTTGGGTAGACCGCGCTTGGGCAAGCATTGAGGGGCACGTCACGATGACAGATGAGCAGACCGGTCACCAGCACCACTGGACAGCGACCCTGCGCGCGGCCGTGGCGATGGGCGCTGCCGACGGCGTGGCCACCGTGTTCAGCACGCTGCTGTGGCAGGACGGCGAGCGGATCAGCGTTCGCGCGCGGGCCTTTCTCGAGCAATTCGCACCGAGCTACTTCGCCGAGGAGGATCTGAGCGAGGCCATGCTCGAGGATCGCTTGCGCATGGATATGTTCAACGCATAGGTGCGAGATGACACGAAAAGCATCATCGAAGAAGGCTGCAAGCCCCGGACGCGGACCGCTCGCACGCAAGGTGATCGCCTCGGCCCGGCAACACCTTGAGCAGAAGGTCGTCGATCTCGCTGCCTGGAGAGCGGGCAAACTCCGCGCTGCAGACGACCAGCGGAGCGTGATCTCCAGGGCGGGACTCGCAGACTGCGACCCGCTCCATGGTCTATACGCCTATGCACAGAATCAACTGTCGGTGTTGATCGAACAGATGATGGAGCTGCCGGCGCTGGGTAAGTTGGCGGATGCCTATGCCTGGGCACAGGAGGAATATCTGCCCTCGGGTCCACCGATGAGTCCGCTGACGACCTCGTATTTTACCTGCTGGGGATTCTTCGATTTGTGCACGTCCGGTGCAAAGAAAGAGACCTTGGCCACGATCGCGACGGATTTTTCTGCGTTTCAACAGGTTGATGAGGGATTAATCACCCTGTACGAGACGATGCAGGCCTCCAGGATGGGGGTCTATCGGCACGAGGGAGCGACGGGCCGGTTGATCGTCCTGCGGGAACTGATCACCAATGAAGAGATAACCGCGTTACCGGCCAGCGGCTATACCGGAACGGCGGGTGAGCTCTGGCTCGCGCGCCTGATGCCACCCCCATTCGACCGGGCGATGTTCGATTATTCGGTGGTCTTTACCACGCCTTATGTCCTTGGAAAGCCTGGTCCGGGGCGAGCGTTCATCGCCGCCACTGAGGCGGACTGGCTCGACTACCTGCGGAGGAATCTCGCCAAGACACGCCAGGAGACCGAAGCCCTGGCCTATCGCAACCACCGGCATGACGTGATTTTTCTGGAGGGTTTTCCGGATCTCGCGGCGAGTTTACCGCAGGCAAAGGAGGCACAGGAGCGATTCGGCAGGTAACCAAGCGCTGCCGTTCGCCGCAGGCGTTGATCCTGCTACGGCGCGAGCCTGACTATTGATTGTGGACACATGAAGGGGTTCCTACCACCTTTCTTGCCGTAAAAATGACGGCTCGGGTAGGACAAAGACAAGTCGACACCATCAGCCTGACGCACTGCTAAGGCCTGCTCCGATATCGCATAGTGGTCAGCCGCTAAGGTGTCCTTGGCGATCATGTTGTTCAGAAGGTAGGGCGAGAGTCGGGCCTTGGGATAGCGAATCGATGGCGGATTGTTGCGATCCTGCTTAGTCATTCGATGAGCATAGCAGCGCTCCGCTGGGGCTGCTATGCAGAAGCCGGGCGCCGCTTCGGCATCCGCTGCCGCCCTCGAAGGAGGCGCGCCACATCCCCACTGTCGGGTGAGCGCGCGAACAACGCGAACCTGTGCCGCGTTTTCCGTCGGCACCGCGCTTGAGCGGCGGGTCTGTGCCATGATCGCCGCCTGTTCCGACAGCTCGCCCTGTCATCGGCGACACAGACCCTCGACAAGGAGGCCTTGCATGAGTTTTCGTTTTTGGCGACGTGTTCAGCTGTTTCCAGGTGTGAGCCTGAATCTCAGCAAATCCGGGGCCTCGCTTTCGCTGGGTCCACGCGGGGCCAAGTACACCATTGGACCGCGGGGCACCCGCGCCACGGTGGGGCTGCCCGGCTCCGGGCTGTTCTATACGGTGCAGAACCCGGGTCGAGGCAGCCGGACCAGCCAGCGCCCTGCGCACTCCGCACCGCCGGTGACCCCCGAGATCCCGGTCCAGGACCGGCTCTCGCTCGGCTTCTTCCAGCGCCTGGTGACCCCGGCCGATGAGCGCGCCTTCGTCGATGGGCTGCGTGCGCTGCACAGCGGCGACGAGACCGAGGCCCTGGCGCAGTTCGAAGCCGCCCCCGAGCAGGCCGATGCCTGCTGGACCGCCGGTCTGCTGCGCCTCAAGCGCGAGGAGCTGGAGGTGGCTCAGGGCCACTTGCAGAGCGCCCTGCAGCACAGCGCGACGTTGGGTCAGCTCTACGCCAAGTACCAGATCAACGCCACCACCAGCTTCTCGGTCACCCCCGAGGTCACCGCCCACATCGGCCCGCGCGAGCGTGGCACCCGGTTGGCCCTGGCCGAGTTGCACCAGCTGCGTGATGAGCATGCCCTGGCAGCGGAGCATCTGCGTCTGATCCTGGCCGAGACCCCCGATGATGTGGTGGTCAAGGCGGCCTGGGCGGAATTGCTGCTGGATGCTGATCCGGTACCACGCGCGCAGGCGGATCAGGTGGTACAGCTGAGCGCGGGGCTCGAGAACGAGACGCCGGTGCATGCGGCCCTGCTGCTCTACAAAGCCCGCGCACTGCGCGCGCTGGGTCTGGAGGAGGTGGCCGTGAGCACCCTCACCCAGGCCTATCGGCGCAAGAAGGATCGGCCCGAGGCGCTGCTACGCCAGATCCGCTATGAGCGGGCGCTGGCGTATGCGGCAGTGGGGCGGCGCGGTGAGAGCCGCCGGGAGTTGTCGGCGATCTATGCGGAAGATCCGGGGTTTGAGGATGTGGCGGTGCGCTTGGGGGCGCGATGAGCGCACGTGGTCGTGCGAAGCGAACGTTGCGGCTGTCGGTTCTGCGATGAGGCTTGTTGCGGCGCTGGCCGTGTCGAGACCGCGGTTGGCGAGGTTGGATCGAGCAGGCTATCGCTGCGATCGTCGCGCGGTTGCGATCGGGCTCTTACTTGGGTTGGTCCTCAGCGGACTACCATCACTTTGCGCAGCGACTGAGACTTGGGTCGATGCGCCCGCAGCTGACAGAGCGGCGCACAGGGCACACGCTGACGAACGCTTATCGCCAGCCCTGACCGTTAACATAAGGACGTTTGTAACCATTCACAGGGCTAAAACCTGCCACCGCGGCACGCCCAGCGACTTGAGCCCACGCTGAGGCACAGCGATTTCCGTGCACAGGAGCCTGGCCGAGACGAAGCGCGATGATGAACCCTGATCAGGATCGCGTCGAGCGATTAGC
>NZ_JAYESN010000171.1:0-7168 GCF_034860625.1 Lamprobacter sp. | reverse complement strand
GGATGTCGAGCAAGCGTTGCGCGCGCGCAATCTCGAGCTCCCGGCCGGGCGGCTGATCAGCGACACCCGCGAGCTGACGCTGCGCACCATGACCGAACTCGAGCGTCCAGAGGCCTACCGCGACCTGATCCTGGCCGAGCGCGACGGTGCCGAGATCCGGCTCGCCGAGGTCGCCGAGGTCGAGTTCGGACCGGAGAGCTATCGCACCGCGGTGCGGCTGAACGGCGAGGACGCGATTGGCCTTGGGATCGTGCGCCAGTCGGGCTCCAATCTGGTTGCGATCTCGGCCGATGTCCGCGCCGAGCTCGAGGCCCTCTCCGCCCGCATCCCCGACAGCGTCTCGGTGAACATCCCCTATGACGCTGCCACCTTCGTCGAGGCCTCGATCCGTCAGATCCTGAATACCCTCCTGCTGACCATCGCCCTGGTCATCCTGGTGGTCTTCGTCGCGCTGGGCTCGTGGCGGGCGACATTGGTGCCGGCGGCGACCATTCCGGCTTCGGTCGTCGGCGCCTTCATTCTGCTCTGGGCGCTGGGCTACTCGATCAATGTCCTGACGCTGCTGGCACTGATCCTGGCCATCGGCATGCTGGTCGACGATGCCATCGTCGTCGGCGAGAACGTGTTTCGCTTCTCCGAGCAAGGCAAGCCGCGGTTATTAGCCGCTGACCTCGGTGCCGGCGAGGTCGCGTTTGCGGTCATCGCCACGACGGTGGTTCTGCTCGCGGTGATCACCCCCCTGGCCTTCCTCACCGGCGACTCGGGTCGCTTATTCAGTGAGTTTGCGGCTGGGCTCGGTGGCGCGCTCGGGCTCTCGAGCCTGATCGCGCTGACCATCGGGGTGACCGTGGCGTCGAGGCTGATCGATGCCGAGCGTATCGAGGCCAGCCCGCTGCGCCGGCGCGTCGGCGGCCTGTTCGAGTCCCTGAGCCAAGGCTACCTAGGCCTGCTCAAGGGCGTGCTCGCGGTGCGCTGGCTGGTGGTGCTCTTGGCCCTGCTGTTGCTCGGGGCCACCGTTTGGCTCTATCGCGAGCTGCCGCGTGAGCTCTCGCCGCGCGAGGATCGTGGCGCTATCTTCATTCCGGTCGAGGCCCCGGAGGGCACGACGCTCGACGCCATGGTCGCGATCCTTGAGCAGATCGAAGCGGTGCTGCTGCCATTGACCGACGAGGATGGCTCTGGAGAAAGCGCCCCCGCCGAGCATGTGATCTCGTTGGTCGCGCCGCGCAGTGCGGGCCAGGGGCCGGTCAACAGCGGCATCGTCATTCTCAAGCTCAAGCATTGGAGCCAACGCGCGCAAAGCCAGTTTGCCGTCACCGAGCAACTGCTGCCCAAGCTTGCCGGGATCGCTGGTGCCCAGGCATTCGCGATCAATCCGCCCAGTCTCGGCGGCGAAGGCTTCCAGCAACCGGTGCAGATGGCCATCACCGGACCCAACCTGGACGAAGCGCACCGTTTGGCGCAAGAGGTCCTGAACGAGGCTCGCCAGGTTCCGGGCATTGCCCAGGCGCGGCTCGACTTCCAGCCCACCAATCCGCAGCTACGCATCCAGGTCGACCGCGACCGCGCCGCGGCACTGGGCATCTCGCCGGCCGAGATTGGGCGCACGCTGCAGATCCTGATGGGCGGCGAGGACATCACCGACTTCTCGATCGCCGCTGAGACCTACGAGGTGATGGTGCGCGCGCGGCCTGCTGACCGGAGGTCGCCAGACGATCTCGGCGAGGTCTATGTGCGGACCGGGGATGGCTCGCTGGTGGCCTTATCCGGGCTCATCAAGACGGCGCTGGTCGGCCGCGCGGCCGAGCGCCTGCGGGTCGATCGGCTGCCGGCGGTCAGGCTCAAAGGCTCGCTCGCGAGCGGCGCCGCGCTCGGCGATGTGCTGGATCAGCTCGCCGAGCGGGCCCGTCCACTGCTGCCCGATGATGTCCAGATCAAATGGCTCTCGGTGAGTCAGGACTATCAACGCTCGGGTCGTGCCTTTCAGCTCGCTTTCCTGCTCGCGCTGACCATCGTGTTCTTGGTGCTGGCGGCGCAGTTCGAGAGCTTCATCCAGCCGATCGTGCTGCTTGCCGGCGTGCCGCTCGCCTTGTTCGGGGCCTTGCTGAGCCTGCTCATCGCCGGCGGCTCGATCAACCTCTATAGCCAGATCGGCTTCATCCTGGTGGTTGGCATCATGGCCAAGAACGCGATCCTGCTGGTCGAGTTCATCAATCAGTTGCGCGAGCGCGGTGAAGACCTGCGCGCGGCCGTCGAAGGCGCGGCGCGGGTGCGCTTCCGGCCGATCCTGATGACCTCGATCGCGACCCTGTTCGGTGCCCTGCCCTTGGCGCTGGCCTTCGGCCCCGGCGCTGAGACCCGGCGCATCATCGGGCTGGCGATCCTCGGCGGGGTGCTCGCCGCGACCCTGCTGACGCTGTTCTTGGTGCCGGTACTCTACCTGATCCTGGCCAAGCGGACCTCGGCGCGCTCGGCACTCGCCGATGCGCTGGCCAAGCAGCATGCTGAGGCGAAGACCGAGAGGCCTCTCGATCTGCAGCAGCCGTCTCAGTGAGCACGGCAGTACGACTGGGACCCTCAAACCTACATTCCGCGCGCTTAATGAGGCTATCGTAGAAATAGCATCGGTGATTTTTTTCAGCCCAACGCTCTTATTCAATCGCGAACCTCCACCATCCATCACGCAGGCTGGTGTAGATGTCGATCGGCACTTTCAGCAGTGCCAGCACCTGTTGTCGCAACGCGGTGAGCCCCTTGAGCGTCGTCTGAATCACCCGGCCCGAGCGTTCGATGCTCGCCAGATGGACACCGTGAAACGAATCCATGATGGTGCGCCAGGTCGGTGCCTTCGTTTGCATCCTGCCCGGGCGTAGGGGGAGACGCTCGATGTGCGCTTTTTTTATTTCCAAGCGGATCCGCCGTTCGATCAGGCTGACCAACATCAGTGCGATGAAATAGAGACACAGCATGGCCTCGATCCGGCTTGGCGTCTTCAGAAAGACGGGCGCGACGTTGAGGACGGATTTTTGGGTACTGAAGCGCTTTTCCAGGTACGGTTGATGCTTGTAGGTGCGCAGGACCTCCACGGGGTCTAGGCCGGTGTTGTCGGTCAGCGGGAACAACCCATCGGTGCGTTGCGCCCGGGCGATTTCAGCCTCATCGCGTTGCCACTGCAGGTGGTAGCAGACGTGTTCAACCTCCTTGTAGCGGGTGTGGGGGCCTGGACGGCCACGCCCGATCTGGACCCGCTCGCTCGTTCGTGTTTCCTTAAGCGTCACCGCGAGGAAGGCTCCCACGGTACCGGTGGCCTTCTTCAGCGCCGCTTCGATCTGTGTGCGGGTCTTCAATTGGCGTTGATTCAGACCCGATGCGAGCGTCTCCAGGGCCTGCTCGGCCTTGATCAGGCGCTGCTCACGCGCAGTGCGCTCCAAGCGTTCCTTCCCTGTACTGTGCACCCAGAGGATGCGTGCACCGGCGTCCATGGCCTCGCCGACATGGATGCGATAGGTCTGAATCGCTCCGCGCTTGCGGCTGTCGGGGATGTCGTGGCGGTGTTGCCAAACGAGGGCTTCGCCGTTGCGCACGCGTTGCAGAAAGTCTTTGACTTCGCGCATGTTGCGCGGCACCACCGTGATGTAGCGACCACCGTGCTCGGCAATGGTTTTGAGGTTCTCCATGGAGCACAGCTTGCTGTCCGCCAAATAGATGAAGTCTTCCTGATCGAGCCATTCGCGCAACTGTTGCCAGTTGGGAATGTGCGTCGTGACGTCGGCCTGGTTGCCGTCGTAGAGCTGGTGGCTGAGGGGAACGTCGCCGTCTGCGGTGATGTTCAACCCGAAGACGATCTGCTTGCTTGCAGTCCGGGCGATGATCCTTGTTATAGCCATGTGTGAGCGTTACCGCCTGCGCATCAGGCGTTTCGTAGGCACCCAAAAAGGTCACGCTGGTGGAATCGTTGTGGATGACGTTTGTTTCCAACTGGTGCACGCGGATGGCTTGGGCGCTCAGCGCTGCTTGCAGGCTGCTTCGGTCGGCGGCGAATAACTGGTCCAGACTCCGCCCTAACCGGTCATCGTTGTACTTGGCCGCTTCCAGTGGTTCTTCCGTCACCCCGTCAAGATCATCGTGCAGCCACTCCTCCACCCGATACAGGGGTTTCGAGGACACCATGATGTTCATCACCAGTAGGCTCAAGACCTGCGCCGGGGCGATCTCCGCGCCGTTGCTGTTCGGCACGAACCGGTCGAACAAACGCGCAAGCCCGAGTGCGTCCATGTAATATTTTACGAGCGGCAGGATTTCCACGGATTTGATCTTGGTGTTCATCACGCCTCCAACAGGTTGACGGTTCGCGGCTCGCAACAGATCCGCGCTTGGCGCTGTGACCTCGCCAGAGGGTGGTGATGCCAGCATCTGCCGTTTTCAAGCCAAGCCGCCGATGCCTTGCTCCAGCAACACAGGCGTGTTCCTGCGTAGGGGCTCGTCAAATTGGGAAGTCGTTGCGGGGATCGCGCGGAATGTAGGCTTGATGGCGTTACATACCGATAACCGCGCCAGCGATCCGGGTGAGGGTAGTGCTCCAAATCTGTTGGGTTAGCCAGCAAGCTGCTGATTTATAATGATCGAATATCATTCGATAACAGATCTGGAGCACTACCCACGGCCAGGCGATGACCGCACCGCCTCGAACTCGAGCCCCGCGCTGGCCAGCATCAGGCGCCTGCCGGCCAGCCGGGCTACCCTTTGGTCCGCCCCTGTTTTTCTCCGAAACCCTCTTCCACTGAAACCCGCCTACCCCTCACTTCAGCCCATGAAAGAGACCTACATCAACCTCTTCACCGACTTCGGCTTCAAAAAGGCCTTTGGCGAAGAGGCCAGCAAGGAGCACCTGATCAGCTTTCTCAACACCCTGCTGCCGGCCAAGCACCAGATCCAAGACCTGCAGTTCAGCCCCACCGAAGCCCAAGGCGCCAGCGCGCTCGACCGCAAGGCCATCTTCGATCTCACCTGCGTCAGCCCCAGCGGTGAAACCTTCATCGTCGAGCTGCAAAAGGCCAAGCAAAACTTCTTCAAAGACCGCAGCGTCTTCTACGCCACCTTTCCGATTCAGCAACAGGCCCAACGCGGCGAATGGGACTTCAAGCTCAGCGCCGTCTACACCATCGGCATCCTCGACTTCGTCTTCGACGACGAAGAGCGCCGTCATCGCCAAGACGTGGTCCACTGCGTCCAGCTCAAAGACCAACACCACCAGGTCTTCTATGACAAGCTCACCTTCATCTACCTCACTCTGCCCAACTTCACCAAGACCGCCGAGCAGCTCGAGACCCTGCAAGACAAATGGTTCTTCCTCTTCCGCCACCTGCACGAGCTCGATGAGATCCCCCCACGCCTGCGTGAGCGGGTCTTCCTCAGCCTGTTCGAGAAGGCCAGCATTGCCCGCTTCGAGCCCGAAGAGCGCCAAGCTTATGAATCGAGCCTCAAGTACTACCGGGATCTGAAGAACGTCATCGAGACCGCGCGCGAGGAAGGCCGCGAGGAGGGGCACAAAGCAGGGCACGAGGAAGGCCAACAACAAGCCAACCGCGAAACCGCCCGTCGCTTACTGACACTGGGCCTCATGGCCGATGAGCAGATCGCCACGGCGACGGGGCTCTCGTTGGCAGACATCCAGCGCCTGCGCGAGGCCGCGACCAAGGCCCAGTGACGCGCTCATCCGTGATCGCAATGCCACGCGCCCTCAGCAGGTTCACCAGATCGCCCTCCACCAAGGACTCCATCAGCCGGCCCCACTGGCTGGTGAACAGCGCCTTCAGCCGCAGCTACGATGTCGTAGACCACCGGTGGTTTGCCGAGGCTTTGCTCGGCAATCGAGTCGCTGATGTGGTCTTTGACGTACTCGCCGATTTGTTCGAGGTCTTGCTAAGCGAGGGCCATGTTCAGTCTCTCTGTGCTGACAGGGTCTGCTTCGCAACGCCTGATTTTACCATCCGATGCTCGGCTGGAGATCAATCGGGGTACGTCCCCGGTTTGCTCCGGCTCTCATCTCAAACGGCTCGGCGCGAAGATCGCCCTGAAACAGATCAACCCATCAGTGGACGACAATGCCATGTTGGCTGAAAGCCTACCCGTCCCCGATTTACCCACCATCAGGCGTCTGCTGATCAGCCAGGCTAAACCGTGGTCCGTCCCGGGTTTCGGTGCGGGTTTCGGTGGTCCCGGGTTTCGGTGCGGACTCCAGCTTCTTTTACAACTGCGCCTTCTCGATCACCAAAAGGCCTTCTTGAGCAGACCTTGCAAAGGCTCGGATCTCAGTGGCATGCGAGCGCAGCAGCGCAGCGATGGCAGAGGTGCCGGCGTTGCCAATCGACAACCAAATCACTTTCGGCGGAGGACCCTCTACAAACACGCGTTGGCGGAAGTCATTGTCCTTGGACACAATGGCAAATCCATGCGCGCGAGCGTAATCCCAGATCGTCTGATCGGATGCTCCTCGCAGACCAAGCTGCCGGGGATGTGCGCTGTCTGGAAACTCGGCGGCAAGCAGGCCGACGAGGCGATGGCTGAGATTCTCGTCTAACAGCAGCTTCATGCCGCAGACGAGATCGCCAGTCGACGCTCGCGTGCTGCCGCGAAGGCCAGGACGGCCTGAATATCTTCTCGACTGAGATCAGAAAAATCCTCAAGCAGCTCCGCTTCCGACAGACCGCCCGCTAGATACTCAAGAACATCATAGACGGTTATGCGGGTGCCCTTGATACAGGGCTTTCCGCTTCGGATGGCCGGGTCAATCGTAATGCGGTCTTCTAGGTTCATCGGCTTGCCATTGCATCGTGTCAGCGCATCTTTCAGTCTACGGCCTCGCTGCTGACGAGCGCCAGGCCCTTGTTCAGCCCATGGACCGCGAAACCCCCGCTTGGCCAGCATCGCCTCTGCACCCGCATCCGCACCCGCATCCGCACTCAGCCACGCCATGGCCCCAAAGATGCGATTGTTCGCGTAACGCGGCAGCCACTGCTTGAACAGATCCAGCTTGCGCAGGAAGGCCTTCACATCCTTGGGGCGCAGCGTCGTCTTCACCTCGACCACCACCAGCTCATCACCACTGTGGGCGAGAATATCGAACTCACAGTGGCCGCCATCGGCGCGCTGGCCTTTGAGCCGGGTG
>NZ_JAYESN010000170.1:0-7185 GCF_034860625.1 Lamprobacter sp. | reverse complement strand
AGCGGGGCCTTGGCCTGGGCTAGAAGGCGCTTGAGCACTGCGGGCTTGCGCTTGAGGAACACTTCGACGGGCTGGTTGCCCTTGCGCTCATTGCAGGGCCGGCAAGCCAGCGTCAGGTTACTCGGCCGGTTCGACCCGCCCCGCGAGCGCGGCACGATGTGTTCGATCTCCAGCGGCACCTCGGTCGCGCCACAGTAGGCGCAGGTGCGATGACATTTCTCGAGTAGGTATTCCCGCAGCTCGTAGCCGGCGAGCGTGCCCTGCTGGTATTCCACGCCGGACATCTCCGGGTTCTGCATGAGCTGGGTGTCGAAGCGGACCGTCTCGATGGCGGCTGATGTGACCGGCGCGCGGACCTGGAGCTTGGCAATGAGGCCCTGGACGTTCTCGACCCGCGAGCGCAGAGACGGCGGCAGCCAGCCCTCGGGCCGGGTTCTGTTGAGGAACCGCGGCGCCCGATAGCGGGTATGGCGCGCACGCCGCCCCCGGCGGAAGCTGCGCCGATCGGCCAGCGCTGAGCGGATCGCCTGACCCCGGTGGAGGAGATTCGCGGCCCAGATCACCTCGCGCCCGCGCTCGAACAAGGCCACCAGGCTCAGGCCGGTGGTCTTACTGCCGGGATCGATCTTGACCCCGATCGACTGAGTCTCTCCCGCTGCGCGGTCCTTCAGAATGATGGTGAACGGGGCAAAGCGGTAGACCGCCGCGCGCCCGGCCTTGAGCAGCTTGCGTGCCCGCGCCGGCGCACAGGGCATCAGCGGCTGTTTGGTGTTCGTGAGTACAAAGACTCGGTTCATAAAGTCCTCATGGCGCTTACGCGCCGCCTGGCCCGAAGGCCGTTAGGGTCTCCTCGCCCGGTTATCCGATGGTTTTTGCCAGCAGCACTGCCGTGTGCCACGCCGTGCTGTTTAACTGCTGGCCGCAGGGTCCGGAGCTGGAGAAGCACCCCGGAGTGCCTATTACACCGCTCGAGGGCGGATTCATCGGTAACGTCTGCTCCTAAAGGAGCGGGCTGGTTGAGTCTCATGGCCGATCGCGTCCATCAGGACGATGAAAGCGATCGGTCACGGCGGCAACTCAACATCGGGTTTCTTCTTGGTTACAAAGGTCACCTTCGGGCGCTCCGTCGGGTCCCACTCGAAGGTCTTTGGTCTTGGTGGGATCGCGAGCGGATTGCGCTTCTTGTCCTGCGAGCCCTCGCCAACGTCCTGAGCAGATCGATCCGTCGCCTCTGCTGACGAATCAGCCCGGGTTCTTTTTTTCCTACCGCCTTCCGCGTCTTGATCCCGCTTCAGCCGCGCCCGATGCAGCGTGCTGCGGAACGTCGTCATCGGCATCTCAATGCCACACTCGCGCAAGGTCTCCAAGACTTGCACATAGCTCGCCCCGGCCTCCAAGGCCCGTTCGATCTTCGGCAGTAAGCGGCGGATCTGTGTCGCCAACGGCGGTGTCGCGAGCTTGGTTGCCAACCGATCCAACGCCGCCTCTGCTGCCTCAAGCGAGGTGGTCTCTTCGGGTGGAACCGCGTTGTTGTCGGGCATTGGGGCCTCTCTGTCGACAAACTGTCGCTAGAGCGTAGAAAAAAGAGATTAAGAAGAAGACTAAACGCAAAAAAAGAGGATGACAAGACAAACTTAAAGTAAGAAAATGCAAACTAAATGTAGAAAAATAAGAGACAATTCAAAATTTATAGACTATTTTAGTTGCAAAAACAAAACGCTAAGAAGCTTATCGAAACTCGAGAGGGTGGGGAATGAAGGCAGGATAGGCAAAGTGTCTGACACCTTGCCGCAAGCACCCACCCCGCACCCCGTTCTCGAACACTCTGCAACCGTCTCAAACCGAACGACCAGTCCGACCACGACGCTCAGACCTGCGCCACCCCAGGAGTCCCCATGGCCAGCCCCAGAATCTGCCTCCGCATTCCAGAGCGACTCCGCCGACTCATCAACGCCCGTCGCGGCAGCACCACCCTGTCGTCATGGCTACGCGATGCGGCAAGCCACCGCGTCACGACCGAGAGCGGACTTGGCCGTGAGCTAATCACCTCGCTCGCTGAGTACAACAAGCAGGTGCGCGGGCTTGGGATCAACCTCAACCAGCTTGCCCACGCCGCCAACGAGGGCCGGCCCGTCGCGGTGAACCGCTCACTGCTCGTCAACATCCAGGGTCTGCTTCGCGAGACCCGCACCCTGCTGGTTGAGATTAAGCAGAAATTGCCGGAGTGATCAGGCAGGGCAGGGGATGAGCAGCAGCGCCAACAGCGTCTTTGACGACGCTTGGTTTGTGCTTGCACGTACGGGGCGCGCTCGAGCCCCTGGTGCTCCCCCTGATCGTTTGGCGCCGTCGAGTCTGCGCAGCGCGCTCCTCAATGCGGTTCGACGCAAGCCCCAGGTCATGGTCAAGATCACCAGCTTCGCGCGTTCCAAGGAGGGTCTCGCCGCTCATCTGGACTACATCTCGCGGAATGGCGAGAACGAAGTCTTTGACCCGAGTGGCGATGCCTTCGACACCATCGGCAGCCAACTCGGTCTTGCGGCCCGTGACGCCCTCCAGCACTACGGGCGCGAACTGGCGACGGGGCCGATCGAGGGGGAGAGCACAGGCAAGAAGAAGACGGGCCGACCGCGCCAGCGCGTCAGCATGAACCTGATGCTCTCCATGCCCGCCGGCACCAACACCGGCGCCTTCGAGCTGGCGGTCCGAGACTTCTTGAGCGACCAGTTCCAGGCCCACGATCGACTGTTCACCTTCCACGACGATCGCGACCACTACCACGCCCATGTGGTCATCGGGCTGCAGGGCACGGACGGGCGCTGGCTGAACCCGCGCAAGCACGACCTCTTGGCCTGGCGTGAGGGGTTCGCCTCAAGCCTCGAGCGCCACGGCATCCCAGCCGAGGCTCTGCCTGCCTATAGCCGCGGCAAAGGCAAGGACGGTTATCGCCGCGATCTCCACGAGCTAAGCCGTCGTGGTACCCGCGAAGGCCCCAGTCCCTCACCGAGCTACGAGGCCGAGACTGAAGCACGCGCGATCCGTCGTCGCGCCGAGGCTTGGACCCGCATCGCCGATCACTATGCAGCCCATCAGGATCACGAGGCGGCGAATGCGATTCGCGATTACGTCGCCGATCATTACGACGTTCGACCCGCATTGAATCCTAAGCCGAGTACTCGAGCCAAATCTCAAAACCGCGAGCGCTGATCGACTGCTCTAATCAAGGTAGAGGATGTTCTAGAAACCGTGTCTTTGGCGATTGTAACCAATCATCCTAAGGGGCGATGAAAGCGATCCCAATTTCAACGACTGATAGGCATCAAAATGACGCAGGATGTGCTGTTGGTCTGTAAAACCGTTATCACGCGCCATTTTTTAAATCGAGACGGCGACGCTGGACAAACGTCAGACAGTGCTCCGGTGATCTCGCGCGCCAAAACCATCAATCAGTCGCTTAGCGAAACCTGGACAAGGATCGTTCGCCAATAATCCGCCCAACTGCGCCTTGAGGCTTTCTGCTTGCTGGCGATTCTTTCGTTTCTCGACTTTACACAATGGGCGTTATGCGCACTCGCTACGGCGACTAAACCTGGACAACGGTTGTCTCTGTCTCTCAGAGAAAAAGAAATTGCCTGAAATAGCCGCCTACTGATTATTGATCAGTTTTTATTATTACATTTTAATGCCTAGAAGAAGGCTGTTTTTGGGTATTAAATTAAGTGGGTCTGATTTCAGCAATCTACCTCAATAGGCATTCCAAACGACTAGATCAGGGATCCAATGACAAAGTCTTTACCAGATGGTCTTTCGGGAAATGCGCCGCACTACCAATTATGGTGAAGTGTAGTGCTAAGAGTGTGTTGAAATCATCAATATTTCATCTAACTTAAAAACGCATATTGCCGATTTTTAAAAGTGACTACGAGCAATTAAAAAAACCCCGTTTGATCAAAACTCATCGCACAACATCCTGCTCGCTAGCAAGGCAAACCCGAAGGGCGCTGATGAGCTGAGCGTGCATGAGCGACGTATTTTTATATCCGAGAGCGGACAGGAACGAAAGCCTGTAGAACTGGCGCTGACAGCAAATCGGCCATGACCTGTGTTGAGTCATCCCGAGCTGAAAAGGAAAGGCGGATCGTGAGTTCTTTCAGGCCAGACTCCGACACCTGGGGAGCCACATCCCTTTTAGGGCGTGGAGGATGCCAAGTCTCTATCGCGATTTCCTGTTCATCGCTTCGGCAATGTGAAATAGCGCAGACTCTCTGTCAGTAAAAACCAACTCATGACAATATCCTCGCGTAGGCAATGCCAGGCTCCCATGAGGTCGTACAGACTAGCTTTCTCATAACTGGAAGATTAAGTGGACGATTAATTTTGGAAATCACATTTATTGGTTGCCGATAAAGAGAAAAAAATTCTGCTTATCACGAAAGGGGAGGGGGCTTTTTGTGCGTAACAAGAAGCGATGAAATTAGAAAATGATTATGATTGTAAGGCTTTAAAATAGATTAAAAAATAGCTCGCGAGATCCGTCAGGGTTATATCTTAGATAAAAAAATAATCTTTGTAAAAAATGTTATCAATGATTGTTGCTGTTATTTTTTAAATATTTTATTTTTTAATATTTTATTTTTGAAAATTAAAATTTCTATATTAATTAAATATATTTTTTAACTTGATAACTCTGTCGCATTGTTTTTTAAAAAACGATAAAATTTTTGTGACCTGTGTTGCGTTTTTAGTAAAAAAGTTTAGAATTTTTGCAGTCTAGCATCAAATATCTTCCCTGGTATGCCCTCAAACAACGACCAAAAGACCCTCCAGTCAGGGCAAAGTGAACATAAAAAAAACAGATATCTCAATATCCTAAAGAGTGTTGGGATACCTGAGAAAGATCATCCAAGGTATGTCTCTGAAGTCGAGACGTTCTTGCGTGTCTTGAGACCTTCCAGGCTTCAAGACTTGCCCACTAAGGATGTGGAGGCTTACTTGGAGGAACTGTGTACGCGCACAGATCTCTCCGACGAGCAGGTTCGCTTGTCGATCGGGGCGTTGCGTTTGTTGCTTCTGCAACTCACTCCGACGCCTGCTGGTCGTGAAATCGAGTGGGCTGCTTGGTTAGAGAGGCGCCACTCTGCAATCCCTGAGCAAACCGAAGACATTGCCAATCTTCGAGAGCGTGAGATGGTGATGGGGTCACCTCGTATCGCCAAAGCAACACTCACGTTTCCTGTCCTCAAAGACCTCTCTGAGGCAATCCAAGAAAGACACTATTCAATACGGACTGAACAAGCCTATTTAGACTGGTGTCATCGCTTCCTTGTGTTCTGTGACAAACGTGAAACAGAAGAGATTGAAGAACATGATCTCGAGCGATTTATAGAACATCTGGAAGTTGAGTGTGGTTTGGCACCTAAGACGCGCAGTGCGGCTTATAATGCAATTGCATTCTTTTTCCAGAACGTTCTGGATAAGCCTATCGAGAAGTTGAGCGCGAAAAAACCAAGGGCATCGTCAAAAGTTCCGATGGTGTTATCGCGGAACGAGGTGCGAGCGTTATTGAAGGAAATGACAGGTGTGCCGGGATTAATGGCGCGGCTACTTTATGGGACCGGCATGCAATTAATGGAATGTGTGCGTTTACGCTTGATTGATGTGGATCTGGAGAAAAAGCAGATTACTGTTCGCAACAGAAAAGGTGAGAAGGACCGAGAAATACCGCTGCCAGAACGACTTTGCGACCCCCTCAATGCACAAGTTGAAGGGGTGGCAAGGCAGCACCAGGAGGATCGGGCGAGCGGTATTGGTGCTGTGACGCTACCTGTCGCCATTGCAAAAGAATGGCCAGATGCTGCTTACGAATTAGGTTGGCAGTATCTCTTCCCGAGTGGACGTCTCTCACGAGATGCGTTCTCCGGACATGTCGGACGAACGCATCTCCATCCTGCGACATTGCAAAGAACACTCAGGGTTGCAGGTGAGAGTGCTGGGATTGATACGCGGATTAGTGCCCAGGCGCTCCGGCATGCATTTGCTTCACATGTTTTGGAAAGCGGTACGGATATCCGCTTGCTGCAGGCCTTACTAGGACATAACGATGTTGCAACGACAATGCGCTATACGCGGATCATGAACGGGCAAAAGAATATGCCTGTGAGTAGTCCTTTAGATACGATCTAAGAAGACTGGAGGCTTTTCAGCTCTTGTGCCAGTTCACGCAGTCCGACAGCTTCAGTCCGCTCTGCTTTCGGGTAGCGCTCGCTGCCTCCATATAAGATGAATGCCTTGCTGGGTTGGATGTCTTCGAGCGCAATAGAAAAGCCTTTTTCGCTCCTGGGAACGCTGCCGCTTTTGATCTCGATGGCCCAGGTGCCGTGTTGCGCGCCCAACTCCAGAACAAGATCGATCTCGGCACCGCGCGCAGTACGGTAGAAGCTCGGGCGTGTGCGCCACGGGGCGACTGCCAGAAGACTCTCGATCACCATCCCCTCCCAGCTCGCGCCGACGACAGGGTGGCCGAGTAGATCATCTAGCGTTTCGATGTTTAGAAGGGCGTGCACCAAGCCGCTGTCGCGCACATAAATCTTTGGAGATTTGACGAGGCGCTTACCGACATTGGCATGGAAGGGCGGCAGACGTCGAATGAGAAGAAGGTCGGTTAGCAAGCCGAGATAGTTTGCGACCGATTGGCCGGACAGGCTGAGATTTCTGCCCAGCTGCGATGCGTTTAGCAAACCACCCTGGTTGTGCGCCAACATGGTCCAAAGCCGCTCGAGTGTCTCCACTGGAAGACGCGGTCCGAACATCGGGACATCGCGCTCGAGGTAGGTGCGGATAAAATTCTGACGCCAGCGCAGACTGTCCTCGTCGTTCTCCGCTAAGTAGCTACGCGGGAAGCCACCGCGCACCCACAGACGCCGGATCGCCTCCTGCTCCTCCTCAAGTTCGAGTGCGTTGAAGGGGCCGAGGTCGACATACTCGATGCGTCCGGCCAAGGTCTCAGACTGACGCATGAGGTCCATGCTGGCAGACCCCAAAAGCAGGAAGCGCCCTCGCCCTCTTCCGTCTCTTCGTCCTTGATCGATGATCCCGCGCAGCGAGGAAAACAGCTCGGGTAGCCTGTGGATCTCATCGAGGACAACGAGCTCGTCACGATGGAGATTCAAGAATGTCACGGGATCAGAC
>NZ_JAYESN010000169.1:0-7197 GCF_034860625.1 Lamprobacter sp. | reverse complement strand
GGAGGAACAGGGAAGGAACAGGGACAGGCACACGGCAATGCGGTAGCCTCATCCCCAGGCGAGCAGGGCTATTCTAAGCAAGCACTAAGCAAGCAAAGCGGACAGGCACGTTAAATCTGCCTATCGCCCTTTGTTGCGCCGTCCCTTCAGCGCCGACTTTTACATCCGCACAGCAACGGCATGAATAGCCATCATTCCGGGTGGCCTTCCTGTGCACAAAAAGCGCGGAAGGTAAGCGAGGTGGGTGGCTGATGAAAGGCTTGGGTTCGCCGGATGCTGGGTTTGTAGTTATACTGGTGCAACCATGAGAATCGTTATAGACACATCAGTCTTGGTTGCCGCAGCCCGTTCGCGGCAAGGTGCCAGCTTTGCTTTGGTGAGCAGTCTTCCAGATCCGCGGTTTGAAGTCGCCTTGTCGGTGGGGCTCTATACCGAATGGCAGGCTGTGCTGACGCGGCCCGAGCACCTGCCGCCTGGACTCCAGGTTGAGGATGTCTTGGCTTACCTGCGCTATCTGACGTCCATCGCCCATCTGCAGGATGTGTATTACCTGTGGCGTCCATTTTTGCGCGATCCAGATGACGACATGGTGCTGGAGTGTGCCGTGGCTTCGGGTAGCCAGTATCTGGTTACCCATAATATCCGCGACTTTCAGCGGATCGGCGAACTGAGGGTCACCCCAATCACGCCGGCGTATTTTTTAGCCTTGTTGAGGAGTTCATCATGACTGCACTGACCGTACGCTTGCCAAATTCTGTGCATGCCAAGATTCGCGAATTGGCGGCGCGGGATGAAATTTCGGTGAATCAGTTCATCGCTAGCGCTGCCGCAGAAAAGCTGGCATCCATGCTGACGCTGGACTATTTGCGTCAGGAAGCAACTCAAGGCCATCGGCTGGACTTCGAGCGTTACCTGAATGCCGTACCGGATGTTCCGGATGAGGCCGACAAGAATTGACGGGTTTCTTTTTGTTGCGCCAGGCATGGCGCGTAGCGCATTGACGGGCGCTGTTCCAGACAGACAGACAAAGGGGCGAAGGTGGAGGACAGGCACCTCGGCTGTTGAGGACAGGCACCTCGGCTGTTGGTTGCCTCGGCTGTTGAGCGCCGTCCAGCGCTTGGAGTTTTTTACATATTACATAAAAGCCTTTGCACGCAGCGCTTTGCTAGCTGTGGCGCACTGGTACGGCCTTGCATTTTCCGTTTTTGAGACCTGCCGCGCAGGGCGGATGCCGCCGAGCAATAGCCGCAGCAGGGAGAGCATGTTGCTGAAAAGCTCAGGCCGCCCGCGGTCGGCCGAGGTTTTGTCGTCGTCTGAACTGCGCCTCAAAATCGGTCGCCTGCGCAAGCCAGACCAGGCCTTCAATCCCTAGCCGCTGCAGTATTGGAGGTTGGATTGGTGCGATGGCGCCGCGCTTGCCCTGGCGCGCCACACGCCCTGTGGCGTCTACCAGTTCCAGATAATCCACGAAGGCGAAGGGTAGGTTGCCCCCAGCGGCGAACGCTGGCTGATCATTGAACGCCAGCAACGGCCTCAATGGCACATCAAAGCGCCGCAGCGCGCCCTCCTCCAATTGCGCGCCGACCGCGGCGCCTTGGTCAAACGTTGGCTTTACTCGCTCCTTGATCGACGTATGCTCGGAGGTTTCTGGCGTCGCCGCCATGCCCGCGCGCACCGGATTCAGGTCCACGTAGGCCATACAGCTCAGCAGGGCCGCTTCACTGAGCAGTGCCTGCGACTTGTAGCGCCCTTCCCAGAAGTGCCCGGTACAGTTGTCCTCCTGGTTGGCACGCCGTGCGATCGGCTCGTTCAAGCATTTCATGAACCAGCTCAGGCTGCGCAGGCGGTTGCGATAATCGGCCGCGAGCTCAGTCAGCTCCGCGGCGTCGTGCTCTGCGAGCTGCTGCCCATTCGTGTAGCGCTGCAGCGCAGGTGAGCCTTTGTACAGGCAGGACCAGCGCTGCAAAATCTCACTTTCGGAGACCGCCTGCAACTGCTCTGGCACCAGCTTGACCACGATGTGGTAATGGTTGGACATTACGGCATAGGCCGCGACTTCGACCGCGAACAAGGATGCGAGGAGACGGATTCTATCCTCCACCCACTGTCGCCGGTGCTCATAACTCTGGCCCGACTCGCGGTCTTCGCCACACAGAAACGCCCGGCGCACACAGCGCGACACCGCATGATAGTAAGGCGTATCGGCAAGCGAGATTTGTTCTGAGCGTGGTCGCGCCATCGTCGGGGCCGTACCTCCCTGTAGCAGCCGGTTCCGGTCACAGCGCTGTAGAGGACTCCATTCCCCGTGCGCCAGCAAACTACCTAAAGCCTGCCACCGAGTGCGGCTTCACGCAAGTACATGAGTACAACGTCGGCGAAGTGGGCACATTTGGCAGCAGAGGTGGCAGCAGCAGAGGAGCAGCAGCAGCAGCAGAGGGACAGGCACCTGTGCGCCGAGCGAAGCTCAGGCGCAGAGGATGTTAAACGACAAGGACGTCGATTAGCGGAAACTGCGCATTGGTTTCCCGTGGGTGAGAGTCCCACCCGGGCAAGGCTGGTCACCACCCGGAAGCGAGTCTTGGGTCGTCAGCGAGTCTTGAAGCATCTGCTGATTCCACGAATTTGCGGATTATCTTCGGAATCGCACGAGCGTGGTCGGAAATGATGTTCCCTTTTCTGCGGTGGCCAGACACACTTGGCAAGCAGTGCATTCAGGACTACGCTCATGGAATCCATGCAATTCGACTCCCTGCGCTACGAGCGCCAGCTGCGCGACGCCGGCGTACCGGAGGCACAGGCGGAGGTTCACGCGAACACGATGGCAGACGCCTTCGGCTTCTGGGCCCGGAACATTGTCACGAAGGATTACCTCGACGCAAAGCTCGAGGGCTTGGCGGCGTCCATTGAGTTGCGGATGGCTGAACGTTTCGCAGAGCAGGAAGTAAGGTTCGAAAAACGTTTCTCCGCCATCGACGAACGTTTCTCCACCATCGACCAGCGTTTCGTTGAACAGGATCTCAAATTCGAGAAGCGCTTCCACCGCATCAACCTGCAGTTCTACATTCTGATGGCTATCGTGCTGGTCAACTCCTTTGGCGGGGCAGAACGCCTGCTGCGGTTGCTACCGCTGTGAGGAGAGTGACAGGCTCTCTGCACCGTCCACCAGCGGTGAGTTGCAGAGTTGGTGCAACTGTTGCGACAACTAGTGTAACTCTACTCTCCACACGCTGAACTGTGCCAAGCGCACAACTTCCCCGATAATACACGGAGCAGCGCCTAGGGTAGCTCCCGAACGTCCGCTTCCCCACAAAAACACCACAAAAACAGAGGGACAGGCACCTCACTCTCTGATCTGATATCTTCGCTCCATGCTCGCCCACCAGATCCTCACAGCCGCTGACCTCGCAGAGCACCTCGGTGTCGAGGCGTCGGCCAAAACATGGGAACAGAGGAGGCACAGCACAGCAGAGGGACAGGCACAAGCCAGCAAAGGCAGCAAAGGGACAGGCACAGCCTGAAGGCTGTGCCACGCGCGTCACCTGGCCGATACTCACCCTGCAGCGCCTAGGCGGATCACCGAGCGCCCGCGTCCCTGGCGGGCTGGTGCTGCTCTTTTTGTCAGGGTGGTGCCGCAGGGAGGTGCTGATGCCGGAACGAAAGTTGTTTGTCCCGTCCGCAAACCAGGTACGTCGGACGCTGCGGTGCGCGATTCCGTTCCCCGACAAAGATGAGCTCGAAACAGAACAGAGGGACAGGCAGTCGGCAATGCAGGGAGTAGTGGGACAGACACTGTGATCCCTGTGATCCAAAAAAAATCCCAGATACCCCACCACAACGCAGTCAAGCCTGCTTTTTTCGCTGACCACGCGCGCAAGATCGCCAAAATGGCAGGCCTAAGGCCCAACGGCAAGGCCGAAATACACAAGCAAAGTGAGGATTGCCAAGCGCTGGACACGGCAAGGCGGCACCGGCGAGAAGTGTCGCGGCGCTAGGGTTCCTGTTGCGATGGCGGTAGTACGGCGACGTCGCCCAGTGGTAACTCGAGTGCAGGCTGTGCAACCAACCTTCCCTGACGAGCGTGAGTGGCGCCAGGAAAGGACCGAGAGGAGGAAACCAGCAAATTTGCACCTCTGCGCCCGCGGTGAATCCGCCCATGGGGCGGAATTCCCACGGCCGATGATTCCGAGATTTACGTCGCTTGATGCCGGAATTTACGGGCCCTGCCGGATATCAAACCGTCGGTGAACGTGGATATCTGCCGACGTTTTGATCGCTTCAAGCCTGGTTATGCGCTTGCTGCCACGCGATGTATTCCGAGCGCCGCAGTCGATATCGTGCGACGCTGCCTTCATGCAACTGTTGCAATGCTTCCGTCAGAATCTCCCTGAAGGCGGCCTGGTCGGCTTCTGCGGCGTGAGCCTGTGCGACTTCGGCGATGGCCTCAGGACTGGGTTGCCGCAGCCCCTTGACCACCGTCTGAACGGCCTGGATCAACGCTTCCCGGTACTTGATCTTCAGCGGGTCGGGCTCAACCGTGGTTTGCGCGATGGCCAGATAGCGCTGGCAGGAGCGCTCATAGGCCCATACGAATACATCGCGCAGCAGCTCGACCTGGTTGAACTCATAAACGCCCAAGGTTCCTTCGATGTAGGCCCGCTCGGGCACATCGATGAAGGACAGCGGACAGAGGTTGTGCTTGAAGAGCGGAATATTGGCGCCGATGCGCGAGACGCTGTAGAGCGACAATTACCGTGACCGGTCAGCGACAACTAAGATGGCCGGTTCAGCCCCTGCACTGACGCGAGTTCTGTCAGTGTAGTGCTGGCCCGCGATGGGCGACACTCCCCAGCTTCGAGACCAATCGGAGCAAGGATGTGCCAGGAAAACCCATCACGGACCAGCAAAGGCGAACATACATGAATCAGCGCAAGAATCGCACTCAAGAAACATCCGCAGCACGTGCCGGCATCAGCGAGCGAACCGCTCGCAGAATCGAGAAAGGAGAGTCGGGTGCGCCGCGGCAAGCACGCCATTGGCGCACCCGGTCTGACCCGCTGGAGGAGGTCTGGAGCGAGGTCATCGAGCCGCTGCTGGCGAACGAGCCGGGGCTCAAACCGATCACGCTCCTTGAGCACCTGGAGGCGACGCAGCCTGATATTGATTGGCGACCGTGTCGACGCACGCTGGAGCGCCGCGTGCGCCGTTGGCGTGCGGAGCAAGGCCCGGAACAACCCGTGATGTTTCCTCAGCATCATGACCCGGGGCGTATGGGCCTGTCGGATTTTACAGACGCAAGTGATCTTGATGTTCGCGTTGCTGGCTCCCCCTTGCCGCATCGGCTGTATCACTTCACGTTGGCGTGTTCACGCTGGCAGCACGCAGAGGTGGTCCTGGGCGGCGAGAGCTTTGTCGCGCTGGCGGAAGGTCTACAGAATGCGCTGTGGGCGCTTGGCGGAGCACCCGAGATCCACCGCACGGACTCTTTGTCTGCCGCCTATCGGAACCTCAATACCGAAACGGCAGAGGACCTTACCGCGCGCTACCATGATCTGTGCCGCGACTACGGGATGTCACCGAGCCGGAACAACCGGGGTGAGGGTCACGAGAACGGTGCGGTTGAATCTGCACACGGTCATCTGAAGACCGCGCTGTCACAGGCGTTGTTACTGCGTGGCAGTCGTGACTTCGAAGATCTCGCTGCCTACAGGCGCTTCGTCGCCGAGCTGGTGGGGCGGAGAAACGCGCGCAGACGCGCTGAGCTTGATGCAGAACTGCAGTACCTCCAGCCGCTGCCCGAGCGGCGGACCGACGCCTTTGAGGAGGTGGTCGTCACTGTCACATCGTCCAGCGCCTTCACGCTGCGGCGCGTGTTCTACACGGTGCCTTCACGGCTGATCGGGCATCGGCTGAAGGTGCGGTTGTTTGATGACCGGCTGGAGTGCTTTCTGGGTACGCAACACCTGCTGACGCTGGAACGCTCGCGCAGCGACAGCAGCGGGCGGCGGTGCCACGTTATCGACTACCGGCATATCATCCACAGCCTCAAACGCAAGCCTATGGCGCTGGCAAATCTGAGCTACCGGGACGCACTGCTCCCCGGTGACAGCTGGCGGCGCACCTGGGATGCGTTGGTGGCAACGGCGGATATGGCTACCGCCTGCAAGACCATGGTAGGACTCCTGGCGTTGGCCCACGAGCAGGCCTGTGAGCGCGCGCTGGATGCTATTTTGCAGCAGTGTCTTGACGATGCACAGGTGCCGGACCTCAGTGCCCTGCAGGCGCGTTTTACGCCTGCATCAGGGCCGCCGCCCGGCGTTGATGTTGAGCTGCCTGCCGCCTCGGTCTACGACCATCTGCTGCCTACACAGGGAGCATGGGCATGAGCGCCGCCGATGCAGCCCGGATACCGCAGTTGCTCACTGCGCTGCGACTACCAACGATCAAGCGCCTGTGGCCTGACATTGCCGAGCAGTGCGACAAGGAGGGCTGGCCGGCGGCTCGCCTTCTGGCAACACTGGTTGAACTGGAAGTGGCTGACCGTTCGCAGCGACGCATTGCTCGCCACATGGAGCAAGCCAAGCTCCCGGCCGGGAAGCATCTGGATAGCTTCGACTTCTCTGCCGTACCCATGATCAGCCGAGCGCACTTGCAGGCATTGGCATCCGGTGATCGCTGGTTGGTCAGTGGTCAGAATCTGCTCATGTTCGGACCACCTGGATCAGGCAAGACGCACCTGGCTGCCGCTCTTGGTCGTGAACTGGTGGAACAGGGTTACCGCGTGTTGTTCACGCGCACCACCGATCTCGTCCAGCGCCTGCAAGCTGCAAGACAGGAGCTCACACTGCCAAGTGCGCTGGAGAAGCTCGATAAGTTCGATCTGCTCATCCTCGATGATCTGTCCTACGTGGAAAAGGATCAGGCAGAAACCAGCGTGCTCTTCGAACTGATCTCCACCCGCTATGAACGCCGATCAATGCTCGTCACTGCGAACCAGCCGTTCGGGCAATGGGACAAGATCTTCCCCGATCCCTCGATGACGGTCGCGGCTATCGATCGATTGGTTCACCACTCGGTCATCTTCGAGATGAACGTCGAGAGCTACCGCCGCCGTGGCGCATTGGCAAAGACAACCAGCAAAGCTAAGGAGGTGATCGAACAGACAGCAGACTAGCAATCACGCCCATCGCGGCACCGGCC
>NZ_JAYESN010000168.1:0-7206 GCF_034860625.1 Lamprobacter sp. | reverse complement strand
ACTCTAACGCTTATCGCTCATCGCGCGTCGCCATCCCGGACGATGAGGCAGATCTCGCTCCGCCAATGCCTGCGATAGATTTGGGCCTTGCGATAGTCCCGCATTGGGACTATATTTTGGTCGTGAGAATCATTGCGCTCAGCCACCTGAAAACGTTCTGGGAGCAGTACCCAGACGCCGAGCAACCGCTCCTCGCATGGGTTGATGAGGCGAAGAAAGCCAAGTGGCAATCACCGAGCGATATCAAGGAGAAGTACCGCAACGCGAGCATTCTCAAGAACCGCCGCGTCGTCTTCAACATCAAAGGTAATGACTACCGGCTTGTAGTCGCCCTGGCCTATCGCTACGGCGCCCTCTACGTGAAATTCATCGGCACGCACCGTCAATACGATGCGATCGACGCTGAAACTGTTGAAATGGATTGAACGCCATGCAGATCCATCCGATTCGCACAGAGCAGGACTACCGCGCGGCGCTAAAGGCGCTCTCGCCACTGTTCGACAATGAGCCCGAGCCCGGCACTCCTGAAGGGGACTACTTTGACGTCATGCTCACCTTAGTGGAAGCCTATGAAGCCAAGCACTTCCCAGCCGACCTGCCCAACCCTGTCGACGCCATCAAGTTCCGTATGGAGCAGTCAGGACTCACCGCAAGCGACTTAGTCCCGGCGATTGGGCGCACCAATCGCGTCTACGAAGTGCTAAACGGTACCCGTTCTCTGACGCTACCAATGATCTGGAGACTGCACAGCCAGTTTGGTATCCCAGCGGAAAGCCTCATCAAGCCGGTGCAGCGGGTTGGCGCCTAGAGTATCAAGTCAGGCAAGAGCCGCGCTGCGGATCGAACAGCTCGATCCAGTGCAGGACGGGTCTATCAGCAGCGGCGGCCAAATGCGTCTGGCAACCGACATTGGCCGTTGCAATCAGCGCGGGCGCGCCCGCTTGCAGGGCCTCGAGGCGATCGGCCTGCAGCCGCTTCGATAGCTCGGCCTGCAAGATCGAATAGGTACCGGCCGAGCCGCAGCAGCTATGCGCATCCCGCACCGGGGTTAGCTCGAAGCCGACGCTGGTGAGCAGCGCCTCGACGCGGCCCATCAGCCCTTGGCCGTGCTGCAAGGTGCAAGGCGGGTGGAAAGCAATCCGGCGCGGCAGATCACGCGCAAACGGACTCGGCAGCCGAGCCAGGTCCTCAGCGCTGATCAACTCGCTCAGGTCACGCGCTAGCGCTGAGACCCGGGCCGCCTTCTCGGCGTAGACAGGATCATCGCGCAGATGCCAAGCGTAATCCTTGACCAACGCACCGCAACCGCTCGCGGTGATCAGGATGCCCTCGGCCGGGGTTTGCTCAGGATCGCTCGGCTCGATCTCCGGCCACCAGGCGTCGATATTGCGGCGCATGAAGCGCTTAGCCTCGTCGGGCGCGGCCAGGTGCTGGCTGATCGCACCGCAGCAGCCGCCACCGAGAGGCTGGACAACCTCGATACCAAGCGCGGTGAGCACGCGCCTCGCCGCCAAAACCGTCGCCGGCGTCAGCGCAGGCTCGACGCAATTATCCAGCATCAACACCCGCCGGGATGTGATGCCGTCCTGCGTTTCCGTCGCCTCCGCTGCAGTCTCAACTGCACTCCTAGCGCCAAAAGCAGGTTCAGACTCAGGCGCAAGTGCGCCTCCGCCTGGTGCGTTGGAGCGAACAGATACACCCACAGCAGCGCCCGCAGCGCCACTGGTATCCGCGCCATTCCGCTGCGGCCAGCGCGACAGCGCAACCGGCACCTTGTCGCGCAATGTCCCCGGCAGCAGCGGACGTAGCCATTGCCCAATGCGCAGTAGCGGCACGAACCGGCTCGGATAGGGCAGCACCTTGCGCAGGCCCCAGCGCATCAACCGCTCATGCACAGGTCGCGGCACCAATCGCTCAATCCGCTCGCGGCCGATCTCAACCAGCTTGTGATACTCGACCCCCGAGGGACAGGTGGTCTCGCAGTTCAGGCAGGTCAGACAGCGATCCAGATGCTGCTGCGTGGTGCGAGTCGGCGCCGCACCCTCAAGCGTCAGCTTCAGCTGATAGATGCGCCCGCGTGGGCCGTCAAGCTCATCGCCCAAGAGCTGGTAGGTTGGGCAGGTGGCGGTGCAGAAGCCGCAGTGCACGCAGCTGCGCAGGATGCGATCGGCCTCGCGGCCGTCGGAGGTCGCCAGCAGTTCTGGGATCAGTCGCGTCTGCATGCTTGACTCACCGGTACAGCCGGCCGGGATTGAAGATGCCGGCTGGATCAAAGGCCTGTTTCAGGTTCTGATGCAGCCGCAAGGCGACCGGACTCAGCGGCGCGAAAACGCCCTTACTCGGCAGCCGAGCACTCGCTCCGGGTGGCGCTTCGGCGGTTGTTCCTGGGCCCGTTTCGGTGCTCGATCCGGCGCTCGCTTCGGTGCTCGAGCCAGCATTCAAGCCAGCGCGAAACAGGGTCGCATGACCACCTGCCGCTGCAGCCCAGGCGCGAACCGCCGCGGCTGACGCCCCAGATCCAATCTCATACCCGCGATCAGCTCCGATGACACCCCGAGCGGCGCCCGAGTGTTCAGCCCCAGTTCTAGCATCCCCCAGCCCCTCATCATCAAAAAGGGTCTCGCGACGCAGCCAGCGTAAAGCACCGCCCCATTCGATCAGGTCAACGTCCGGAATCGCATCCGCCGCCGTTGCTGGCGGCACCGAGATCCGCCATAACGGCAGCTCACCAGCGAAGCATTCCAGCTGCTGCTCGCGCACCGCGGTCCAGAAGGCGTCGGCATCCTCGGGCTCCATTAGCGCACCGCCGAGCATGCGCTGCGTCTCGCTCAGCGCCTCCTCACTCCCGGCCACGCGTACATGCAGCCGGCCATTCAGCCAAGCCGTGCCCGTGATCGGCAGCGCCTGACCGGCCCAACGCTGCATCAACGCCAACGCGCTCGCCTGATCTTGCTCCTGAACTAGCGTGATCCGCCCTGGCGCCCGCGGCATCACCTTGATCGACACCTCCAACAACACCCCCAGCACCCCAAGCGAGCCCACCATCAAACGCGACAGATCGTAGCCGGCGACGTTCTTCATCACTCGGCCGCCAAAGTCCAGCACCTCGCCCTTGCCATTGAGCATGCGCACGCCAAGCACCGCATCGCGCACACTGGCTGCGTAGGGCCGCCGAGGCCCAGACAGGCCCGCCGCCACCATCCCGCCGATCGTCGCCCGATCGCCGAAATGCGGCGGCTCGAATGGAAACTCCTGACCATGCTCAGCCAGCAACGCCTCAACCGCACTCAGCGGCGTGCCAGCTCGCACTGTGATCGCTAGCTCAGTCGGCTCATAGGCAATGACACCGCGGTGGCTTGAGCAGTCCAATTCGGCATCGGCCTGCATCGGATTGCCATAAAACGCCTTGGTCTTGCCGCCATGGAGCGCCAGCGTTGTGCCCGCCGAGCACGCAGCTTTGACTTGCTCGACTATCGCCTGCTCAGTCATCGTGTCCAAGTGTTCAACCATCGGAGTTGAGGCCATCCTTCTATCGTTTCTTTGCATCAATTGCTGATCACATCGGGAGGCGTCGCGCTGCGCACGAACGGCCTCAGCCGCACCTTCTCGCATTGGCGGAAGTGCGTTGCGCAACTGAGAGCGGTCTGGAAACTGGACGACCGTGTCATCCCGGCTAGGCACGCGCGGCACAAAGCAACCTCGGCTCAAAACCTTGGCAGCTCGGGAAACTTGAGCTCGCCATGATGGACGTGCATGGCGCCGAATTCGGCGCAGCGATGCAAGGTCGGCACCGCCTTGCCTGGATTCAGCAGACCTTTTGGGTCAAAGGCCGCCTTGACCGCATGCATCTGGGTCAACTCCGCGCTATTGAACTGCACGCACATCTGATTCAGCTTCTCCACGCCCACACCATGCTCACCGGTCACGGTGCCGCCGACCTCGACGCACAGCTCGAGAATGGCGCCACCCAAGGACTCAGCCTGCTCCAGCTCGCCGGGGTTGTTGGCATCGTAGAGGATCAATGGGTGCAGATTGCCGTCGCCGGCATGGAACACATTCGCAACCGGCAGCCCAACCTCCGCCGACAGCTCCGCAATACGATTCAGTACCGGCCCCAGTTGCCGGCGCGGGATGGTGCCGTCCATGCAGTAATAGTCTGGCGAAATGCGACCGACCGCCGGGAATGCGGCCTTGCGTCCCTTCCAAAACCGAAGGCGTTCGGCATCATCGGCCGCGGTGCGCACATCCGTCGCCTCAGCAGCAAGCAGCAGCTCGCGCACCCGCATCACATCCACCGACACCTCGGCGTTGAAGCCATCCAGCTCACAGATCAGGATCGCCGCCGCATCGACCGGATAACCGGCATGGACAAAGGCCTCGGCCGCGCGAATCGCCGGGTTATCCATCATCTCCAGCCCAGCGGGAATGATCCCGGCCCCAATGATCTCAGCCACCGCCGCCCCGGCCCGCTCGACGCTATCAAACGACGCCAACAGCGCCTGTGCCCGCTCCGGCTTCGGCAACAGCTTCACCGTTACCTCAACGATGATGCCGAGCATCCCCTCCGAGCCGGTCATCAGCGCCAGCAGATCCAGCCCCGGCGAATCCAGCGCCTCGGAACCGACCTCGAACAACTCGCCCTCGACGCTGACCAGGCTCAGCTTGAGGATGTTGTGCACCGTCAGCCCGTACTTCAGGCAGTGCACGCCGCCGGAGTTCTCGGCCACGTTACCGCCGATCGAACAGGCGATCTGAGATGACGGGTCCGGCGCGTAATAGAGCCCATGCGGCGCAGCGGCCTCGCTGATCGCCAGATTGCGCACCCCAGGCTGCACGCGCGCCATACGATTGGCCGGATCGATGGCAATGATCCGATTAAACTTCGCCAGCGACAGCAGCACCCCATCGGCGAGCGGCAGCGCGCCGCCAGAGAGCCCCGTGCCCGCCCCGCGCGCCACCACCGGCACCTCCAACCGATGACAGAGCCGCATGATCTGCTGCACCTGCTCCACCGTCTCCGGCAACGCCACCACCAATGGCCGCTGCTGAAAGGCACTCAGCCCGTCGCATTCATAAGGCGCCAGCTCGGCCTGAGTCGCGAGCACGCTCGCCGCAGGCAATAGCCGCCGCAGCTCCCTGATGATCTCGGGCTTTGGACTGATCGGGCGTTCGTCTGGGATTCTGGACATTAGGCTGAATGCCCTCCAACAGACGATAACCGCTGATAAACCTCAGTCAAGGCATCATCACCCCCGACATTACCGGGAAAGATCACCACCGGCAGATTCGGGAAGCGTGGATGGTCCTCCGGGCAGCGCACCACCGAGCAGCCCGCATGCACCTGCCCAAGCACCCGCGCGGTACGCAATGCCAGCGCCTTGCTCAGCGTATCGTTAGACGTGATCCCGCCCTTGCTGATCAGAAAGCCGATGTCGGCCGGCAATGCCTGTCCAATCTTCACCAGCAGATCCGCCACCCGATCACCAAAGGCGAGACGCTCCGCCTTGGTCGCGAACTGCCGCTCGCCGCGGCTGGTATAGAGCACGGCACCGCGCCCCTCGCCAATTGCCGCCTCCACCGCGGTGACCAGCTCGGCAACCAGCGGATCAACGGCCGCGGACTGCGCTTGATCCCTATTAGGACCCGCCGCATCCGTCGCATCGAGCCGCTCCAGATCGATCTCTAGCCCCACCGCATCCGTCTCCGCCAGCAGATGCTCCAACTGCCGCGTCGACTTACCGACATGCGAGCCCATCAGCACCACACCTGGCCGCCCGCCACGCACAAAGGCCGCCATCTTCGCCGCCGGCACCGGCTGCGGCGGCAGGTCCGCCAGCGCCGTCAACAGACTCGCCGCGCTGCGAAACAGAAATCGCTTGCCCTGCCCCGCCACTGCCAACAGCTGCCGCGCAAAGCCGTCCAGATCCGCCTGCTCCTCGGCGTCCACCACGCAACAGCGATTGCCCTCCAAGCGAATCAAACGCCCCTCCAACACCCCGCGCACATCCGCCAGCGAAAACCGCTCAACCTCGGCCGCGCTGATCCGCCCGCCCGTCTTCTCCTCGACATAGTCCGGCAGAAACGCCGTGCTGAAGCCGAACACCGAATCCCGCGCAAACTCCGTCTCATGCACCGGCACCGGCTCGCCATCGACCATCAAATAATGCGTCCCATCCCGCGTAAAGCGACCACCCTCAAAGAACGCAGGCACCAAAAAATGCGCATCGAACGGCCCCAGCTCATCCGCAATCACATCCGTCTCCACCGGATAATGACCCCGCAAGGTGCTATCTGAGCGACTCACCACCACCGGCTGCACGGGCGCCCCTGCCTCTGCCATCTGCGCCAAAGCAGCTCGCAGATTCACGCAGATCTCCCGCGTCACCCTCGCCGCCGAGAGCGCATCCATGCCCCGCGTATTGCTCAACACAAAGAACAGCGGCGACGCATCCCGCAGTCCTTCCAGCAGCGTCTCCACATCCCAGCGCGTCAACAATAGGCACCCATGCACCGTCTGCGAGCCGGTCGGGTCATCATCAATCGCAATGATCTTGGTTACAGGCTCAGCCATTTCTCGCTCCATCATCTCTCGTTCAGCCATTTCTCGCCCCCACCATCGCCGCATTCTGCGTCTGCTCGAGATGATGGAGCCCGCCCTCGCATCAATCCGGCCAATACGCAGCGTCGAGCAAGTTGTGTTCAGAAAAGGGACAGTTGTCCGGAAACGTCTCTTCGGCTAACCCAGTCTCCAAGGCAGCCCGGTTGCGCGCAGCGGGATAACGTCGCGCGACCAGCTCGCCGATCTTCCGCCGCAGGCTCGGGCTGTCCTCCAACAACTCAGCAATCTCATCGCGGGCATTCGCGATCGACAACCGCCAACTGACACCGCGAAAGCTCGGCTGGTAACGCCACTTGAGCAAATGGACGATCAACACCTTCAGGTGACTCGCCAACGCGTGCCGCTGGGCCTTACCCATATCCTCAAGCTCCTCAGCAACGCCGTTCAGATCCACCTCGCTCAACCGACCAGCGCGCAAGTGCTCAGCAACCTCCAAGGCCCAAGCGTAATAATCGCCGTCATGGGTGGCTTGCATCGTTTCAACTCCAGAACGCCTTGCTAAACGTCACCAAACTCCCGCAACACAATACGGACACGCGCGCAAACAAAACAGCACCGCAAGCCACACCACCCCGGAACTCGGTCCC
>NZ_JAYESN010000167.1:0-7314 GCF_034860625.1 Lamprobacter sp. | reverse complement strand
CTTTTGCTGAGACATAAGGATGGGAGCGAAGAAGCTCGCACATTAGGTAGCCATTGCTCAACAATCCTTTGATCCGCATGGACCAACGGTCTGCTCAGGCGCGAGTCCAGCCCCCAGATATCGGCGCTCGAAGTCTTGGGGAGAGACCGGGCGCCCGAGATGGAAGCCTTGCCCGATGTCACAGTGGCGCACGCGCAAGAACTCGAGCTGCGCTGGCTCCTCGATCCCCTCAGCAACAACCGGGCAACCGAGGTTGCGCGCTATCTCGATGATGCTTTGGGCAATGACCGCAGTGTTTGCGTGCGCGGGAAGGTCGGCAACGAATTCGCGATCGATCTTAATCCCAGAGAAACAGACGTTTTTTAGTGACTTGAGTGAAGAATAACCGGTTCCGAAATCGTCGAGCCAGACCTCGAATCCAACGGCACGCAAGGCATTGATGTTCGCCACCGCCTGAGCCTCGTCACGGGTAATGGCGGTCTCGGTGACCTCCAGGTGCATGCGTGAGGGTGACACTTGGTGCTGAGACAGGATTTTACTCAATCGTTGACTGAGATCTTCTTGACTAAACTCGATGGCAGAGAGATTCACTGAGAACGGAACGACAGGGAGTCCTTGGCGATCCCACCGACGAATCTGCTGACAGAGTCGATGCAACACCCAGTCGCTGATCTCGACAATCTGTCCGGTGCTCTCCGCCACCGGGATAAAACTGGAGGGCGGCACCGGTACCCCGTCACGGGTGCTGAGCCGCAGCAGAACCTCGGCGCCAACCAGTGCGAGGTCTGCGACGCGGAACAGCGGCTGATAGTGAAGTCGAAACCCGTTGTCCTGCAACGCCTGGTGCATCAAGGACTCGATGCGCAGATGCAACAGGTCGGACTCGCCCCAGACCGGATCGTAGAGGACGAACCGATTGCGACCGAGCGACTTGGCGCGTTTGAGTGCCGAGTCGGCGGAGCGAAGCAGGGACTCGGCGCTCAGGTCTTCCGCGCTCGGGCTCACCGCTGCCAAGCCGATACTGACGGACAGATAGAGTCGCTGTGCACCCTGGAAAAAGCCTTCAGCGAGATGCTGCTGCACCTCGCCCGCAACACCAAGCAGATCATCAGGAGACCGCAGTTGGGCGACGACAATCCCCAGTTCGTCTGCCCCGGTGCGCGCGACACACAGATCGCTGGAGACGATGCCGAGCGCTTGCAGCACGTAAGGCGAGCGAAAGACGCTCTCCAACCGATGGGCAAAGCTGCGCAGGACCTGGTCGCCGACGGCATAACCAAGCTCCTTGTTCACACGGTGGAAGCCGTCGATGTCGAGCAACATGACACCGACAGATTGGCCCACGGCGGGTTTCGCTAACGCCTGCTTGAGGACCTGGATAAACTGGGCGCGCTGGGCCAGTCCAGTGAGCGGATCAGTGGCGGTCAAGGCTTGGTTTGCGTGCCCCCCAATTGAGTGTGTTTCCCGATGTCGCTTTTGCTCAGCTGCCAATGCAGGGGCCTCGGTTAAACGGTCCAGCGCCAGTGCCGCAAGATCCGCCATTGCCAGCAACGGTTGGTGCAAGAGGACGGGGATTTCCGAGCGAATCCAGATGGCCACAGCATGCACGAAGCGCGCTGAGGCCAGCTTAGCAAGCACCCAGGTTTCGCCCCGCCAGCTGACCCGGTGCAGCCCCTGCTTAATGGCCGCGGCGACCCAGCCTGATTCGATCGCATGCTCAATCTCTTCGGGTGAGATCGTCGCGGCACGGTCAGCTCGAACCCCTGCAAGCTCCTCTGCAAGTTCTTCAGCAAGCTCTAGACAGCCATCGATGTCTCGCTGCATGAGGCCGAAGCGAGCCTGTGGAAGCAGCAGTCGGGATGCCTCTTGGAGCAGACTTTGGGTTTCCTGCACGCTTGCGCACGCATCGAAGCGCCCGATGGCCAAGCGCAGCACCGCGAACGCGAGCGCAGGGAGATGAGGCGTCTGCGGTGCTGATCCTGTGCCTGATGTGTCGGCCAGGGACTCGGCCAGGGAGTCGGTCAGAGACTGCAGCGGCGGTCGTGGCAAAGGCATCATTCAGGACTCAAGGAAGGCGGACACGACATCCTTGGTCGTTGACAAGGTCAGATCAACGACAGGACGCAGATCCTCGATCTCGAGGCCGCTGCGCTGCCACTGCGCATCACTGAGGACGGGTACGGCGCGGGTTCCGCTGCTGCCAATACGCAGGCTGTTGGTGATGATATCGGCGATGTGAGTGATACTGGTCTCGAGGCAGTAGTCGTCCTCGGCTAGGTCGTGATGTCGGCCGGCGACTTCGCAATACACGCGCGGAATCTGCCATTTTTCCAACAGGAGCGCCCCGACATCGGTGTGCGTGATGCCGAGTATCTGTGCTTCAAGCCTAAGCAGGTCGGCACGATGCTCGCGATGCGCTTGGAGTGCTTGGCCCATCGCGTCCGGCTCAAGCAGATAAAGCGGGAGCCGACCGATGTCATGCAACAGACCCGCCAGATAGAATCGCTCAACCTCGGTTTGCCCGAGGCGCCTTGCAATGGCTCGGCTGGCAACGCCGGTCGCGATGCTGTGCTCCCAGAACGAGCGCATGGACACAGCGCCGAGTGGGATATCCCTAAAGACCGAGACGACAGAGGTCGCGAGGATGATCCGATGGGCTTCTTCGGTTCCAATCACCGCCAACGCATGCGTTAGGCTGTCTACCTTGGAGACGAGCCCATACAGCGCGCTGTTGGCAACACGCAGCAGCCGGGCGCTCAACGACAGATCGGCCTCCAAGACGCGCGCCATCGACTCCAACGACCCCTCGGGCCGGACCAGGGCTTCACGTACTTGGTAATAGATCGCGGGAAGAGATGGCAGCTCATTGAGCCGATCGAGTAATCGGTCAGCTCGAGCCTTCATCGCAAGTGGCTCATTGCTGTTGCTGAGCGCGCTCAAGACAGAGGCCGTAAAGCGCTTGGATAACCGGATGCCCGAGGTTGCTGAGTGCAAACTGGGCGTCGAGCATCGCTATGAGCGCCTGATGGGAACGATGTTGCTCCGCGGTGTCAGGTACAGTCTCACCAGAGATGCTGACCGGAGCCTCGGCTATTCCCCAACATTTGAGCGCACGGATCGTGCGTTCGGTAACTATCGTGCCTGCCCGCAGCAGAACGAGCCCATTTGGATCATAGACATCAGCGCCGATCACCATGCCGGTCTGGATTTCATCCAGGGGACGTGAGGTCAACATCATCGTTAGCAGGACTGGTCGCTGATCCCAAACACGCATAGCCAGGAGTTTAGTACAGATTCCTGTTGGATTATAGGTGGTTCCCGCTGCGCCGTTTTGGAAGACAGCGTTTTCTGAAGGTTGTGACCAGCTAGCCAGACCTGCTAGCCAGCCAGCCAGACCGGCAAACCGGACTTCGAGCGGTTCAGGGTATCCTTGTCACCTGCAGTCCAAGGCTCCGCACTGTTCCCTCGTTATGAATCTGCGTGATATCAAATACATCCTCGCCCTCGCCGAGACCCGCCACTTCGGCCGCGCCGCTGAGCGCTCGTTCGTCAGTCAACCGACGCTGAGCGGCCAGATCCGCAAGCTCGAGCATGAGCTGGGCGTGACCATCTTCGAGCGCACCAATCGCTCGGTCGAGATCACCCCCACCGGTCAACTGATCCTGCAGCATGCGCGTTTGTTGATGGAACAGGCCGATGCCATCGAGCAGGTTGCCCGCGCGCACCAGGACCCGCTCGCCGGCCCGCTGCGTATCGGCGCCATCCCAACGCTGAGCCCCTATCTGCTACCGCTGATCCTGCTGCCGCTGCGCGAGCGCCTGCCGCAGATCAAGCTGGTGCTGATCGAGGAGATCACCGAGACCTTGCTCAAGCGGCTCGAGCATCATGAGGTCGATGCGGCGCTGCTGGCGACCCCAGTCGCCGAGCCTGAGCTGGTCGCGCGGCCGCTGTTCGAGGAGCCGTTCTGGCTCGCCCATCCACAGCAGCATCCGCTCGGTGACAAGCCCGAGATCACCGAGGCCGATCTGGAAGCAACTGAGCTGCTGCTGCTCAGCGACGGCCATTGCCTGACCCATCAGGTGATGGAGGTCTGCCGCCTGGCCGAGCGCCCGCGCAGTGGCGAGATGGCGGATCTGCGCGCCTCGAGTCTCGAGACCCTGCTGCAGTTGGTCGGCGCCGGTTTCGGCTGCACCCTGCTGCCGGCGCTGGCCTGCAGCAGCGAGTACCCACCAGACAGCCCGATCGTGCGGCGGCCGCTGCATCTGCCGGATGCCTATCGGCGCATCTCGCTGGTCTCGCGGCGCAGCTTTCCGCGTCAGCAGGCATTGGACGCCTTTGCCGAGGTCTTGGTCTCGCAGTTGCCCACATCGGTGCGGCCGCTACCGAGCGCGCCGGTTGGTGCAGGAGCCGATACCGACGATGCCAATGCCGAGACTGAGGCTGATACTGCTGCTGCCGCTGCCGCTGCCGCTGCCGCTGCCGCTGCCGATGGCGCTGGCGCTCACACAAGGCGCTTTGTCACCTCTGCCGCACCAAGCTCCCCAGCACCTGGAGCGGGAGAGATATCCTCAGCCTCTTCTGCCTCAACACAGGCAGCAGACGAATGAGCCCCGAACGATTAACGGAACCGCAAATGACGCAGAGTCACATGGAGTCCTCAAGAGGCTTCTCTCCCTCTCCACCGCGCCCGCTCGATCAACTTGACACGCGCGCTCAGGAACGATTCAAAAACAACCTGAACAGCGGGTTGGCCCGATTGTTGGAACCGCTGCGCTGCTTCCATCCGGCCTGTGCAGGTCGTTGTTGCATCGTCACCAAGGCTCTGCCCGGCTTATCGTTCATCAGCGTCAATCCGTGTCATCTGCGGCTAGCACGATGAGCCAGCATCGCTTCTTCGCCAGCTCGGCGCGCCATCTCGAGAGCCTGCTCGCCGACGAGCTGCGCGGCCTCGGCATCGAGTCCGCGGTCGAGACTCGCGCCGGGGTCGAGTTCTCCGGCAGCCTGGCCGACGCCTATCGCGTCTGCCTCTGGTCGCGGGTCGCCAGCCGCGTACTGCTACCGCTCAGCGACTTCGCCGCACCGGACCCGGACGCGCTCTACGCCGGTATCCGCGCGATCGACTGGTCCGAGCACCTTGGCCCAGAGCAGACCCTCGCGGTTTCAGTCGACAGCGCCCGTTCGCAGATCGAGCACACCCAGTTCGCGGCCCAACGCATCAAGGACGCGATCGTCGACCAGATCCGCGAGCGCAGCGGCAGCCGCCCAAGCGTGCGTCCGATCCAGCCCGATCTGGCGCTGCGCTGCCGGCTGTTCCGCGACCAGGCGGTGCTCTTTCTCGACCTCTCCGGCGAGGCCCTGCATCGGCGCGGCTGGCGCATCCAAGGTGGCGCCGCGCCCTTGAAGGAGACCCTCGCCGCCGCGCTGCTGCTGCGTGCCGGCTGGCCCGAGATCGCCGCCGGCGGCGGTGAGCTGATCGACCCGCTCTGTGGCATCGGCACGCTGGTGATCGAAGGCGCGCTGATCGCCGCCGACATCGCCCCTGGCCTGCGACGCACCTATTGGGGCTTCAGCGGCTGGCGCGGCCATGATCAGGCGGCCTGGCTTGCCTGGAGTGCGCTTCTGGCCGAGGCCAAGGACCGGCGCGCCAACGGCCTGCATCGGCTTGCGCGCAGCAACACCAGGTTGCGCGGCAGCGATCTCGATCCGGCCGCGATCAAGGCTGCACAGGCCAATGCCTCGCATGCCGGGCTCGCCGGCCATGTCCACTTTGAGCGGCAGGCGCTGGAGGATTGTCGGCCGAGCCTGGCTGCTCAGAGTAGCGCCAAACCGATCACCTCTGCGGTCTCATCCGAGCCCGTCCCCAATCCCGCGCCGACACCCGGCCTGCTGATCACCAACCCGCCCTATGGCGAGCGCATCGGCGCCGAGGATCTCGCCGGACTCTATCAGTCACTCGGCGCGCTGCTCCGCACCCAGTTCGAGGGCTGGCGCGCTGCCGTGCTGACTGGCAACCCGGAGCTTGGCAAGCGCATGGGGCTGCGCGCGCATCGCTTTCATACCCTCTACAACGGCCCCATCGAATGCCGACTGCTGCACTTCGAGGTCCGCCCCGAGGCGCATGTCTCCGACCGCCCGCGCCCGCTGCCGGTCGCCGAGCGTGGACCCGGCGCCGAGATGCTCGCCAACCGGCTGCGCAAGAATCAGAAGGGTCTCAGGAAATGGCTACAACGGGAAGGCATCAGCTGCTATCGGCTCTATGATGCCGATTTGCCCGAGTATGCGCTGGCGGTCGATCTTTACCAGAGCGCCAACCCGGCGACCCCGGAGCGGCGTTTCGTGCAGGTGCAGGAATACGCCGCCCCGCCCGACATCGACCCGAAGGCGGCGCGGCGGCGGCTGCGCGAAGGCTTTAGCGTCATCGCCGAGGTGCTCGAGGTGCCGGAGCAAGATCTGTTCTTCAAGGTCCGCCAGCCGCAGCGTGGCAAGGCCCAATACGAGCGACTGGCGCAGACCGGCCACTTCCACAAGGTCGCCGAGGATGAGCTGACCCTATTGGTCAACTTCGAGGACTATCTGGACACTGGCCTGTTCCTCGACCACCGCGAGACGCGCCGGCTGATCGCTCGCCTGGCCGCCAATCGCAACATGCTTAACCTGTTCGGCTACACCGGTGTCGTCAGCTGCCATGCCGCGCAAGGAGGCGCCCGCTCGACCACCACGGTCGATCTGTCAAAGACCTACCTCGACTGGGCCAGGCGCAATCTGGCGCTGAATGGGTTCACCGGCCACAACCATCAGCTGATCCAGGCCAACTGTCTGGAATGGCTGGAGCAGGCGCGTGCCTACCGCGGCCACTTCGGGCTGATCTTCCTCGATCCGCCAACCTTTTCCAGTTCCAAGCGCATGGACGGCACCTTTGAGGTCGAGCGTGATCAAGTCAGGCTGATCCGCGCCGCCTTGGCCCTGCTCGCCCCCGATGGCGAGCTGATCTTCTCGACCAATAAGCGCCGCTTCAAGCTCGACCAGGAGGCGCTGAGCGATCTCAACATCGAGGACATCAGCGCCCAGACCATCCCCAAAGACTTCGCGCGCAATCCGCATATCCACCGCTGCTGGCGGATTCGGCGTGAACAATGACCGCATCTGCGCGCGCTCCCATGACCTGACATAAGGTTGGCCTAGTGTTGGCCTCCAGATGGAAGTGACGATCGTTGTTACACGTCATGGCGAGTTCGTAGGCGGTCTCTCGTGGACAGCCCATTGGTTTCTCACTTTGGGATTCGCCGACCCTCTGTTAAATCATTCAACAAAAGC
>NZ_JAYESN010000166.1:0-7365 GCF_034860625.1 Lamprobacter sp. | reverse complement strand
AATCACGAGCGCAAAGGCCAGCAATATTAATCCAACGAGATCGCTTTGACCTCGGCGATGATCGTTTTTTTGAGCTGTCTGGGTGGGAGCTGCCGGCACCGATGCGCGCAAGTGCGCACCGATTCAAATACCGTCTGGTCTGATGTCAGCCGCTTGATAAAAAGGTCTGAGTAGAGTTGGTCTGCCAGGCGGCTGCATAGACGGCGGGTTTCCAGCAGCGGCGCGACTGCTAAGCTCAGGCATACCGCACCCGCAACAGGCGCCCACCATGCACTTCCCCTACGGCCTCAGCGATTTTGGCAAACTGCGCGCGCAGGATTATTGGTACCTCGACCGCACCGATCGCATTCCCGCGCTCGAAGCCGCTGGTGATCAGCTGATCTTCCTGCGCCCGCGCCGCTTCGGCAAAAGCCTGCTCTTGTCGATGCTCGAGCACTACTACGATCTCAACCGCGCCGAGCAGTTTGGCGAGTTGTTCGGCAATCTCGCCATCGGCCGTGAGCCGACCGCGCTGCACAATCAATACTTCGTGCTGAAATGGGACTTCTCCCTGATCCCCGCCCATGGCGAGATCGCCGACATCGAAGACGCGGTGCATCGGCACATCAATGACCGCATCACCGCCTTCCAGCACCGCTATGCGTCACAGCTACCCCGACCGATCAGCATCACGCCAGAGCACGCCATCTCCTCCTGGGAGTCGCTGCTCAGCAGCCTCTCCCAAACCCCGCACAAGCTCTACCTGCTGATCGACGAATACGACAATTTCGCCAACGAAGTGCTGATGGCCGCGCGCCCCGGCAGCCAAGACCGCTACCAGACGCTGCTGCAAGGCGAGGGACTGCTGAAGACCGTGTTCAAATCGGTCAAGGCCGCCGCTGGCGGTCTGGGACTCGACCGCGTCTTCATCACTGGCGTCTCCCCGGTGGTGATGAGCGATATGACCAGCGGCTACAACGTCGGCGAAGACATCTATCTACTATCGCAGTTCAACGACCTCTGCGGCTTCACCGAGGCCGAGGTCGCGACGGTGCTCAACCAACTCGCTGGGGAGAGTGGCGAGGGTGGCGATTGGAGCGCACCCGCCGCGCTCGAGACCATGCGCACCTTTTACAACGGCTATCGCTTTAGCGAAGCCGCTGAAGAAAGCCTCTACAACCCCACCCTGAGCCTGTACTTCTTCAAGGCCCTCGCCACTCAAGGCCAATACCCCCGCCGCATGCTCGACGAAAACCTGGCCATGGACCGCAACAAGCTGATGTACATCGCCCAGTTGCCCCAAGGCGAAGACCTGCTGATCGAGGCCCTCAGCGGCGATGACCGCATCCTGATCCCCGAATTGGTGCAACGCTTCGGCGTCGCCGATGTGCTGGCCGCCGTGAAAGATCAGCCGTTCATGGCCTCGCTGCTGTACTTCTTCGGCATCCTCACCCTCAACGGCCTCAGCGCCTTCGACGAATGCCGACTGCGCATCCCCAACCTGGTCGCCCGGGGCCTCTATGTCGAGCGCCTGCGCGAGTGCTGGCTGCCATCGACCGGACGCTCCCGCGACCTCCAAGACGTCGTGCGCGCCCTCGGTCAGCATGGCGATCTAGCGCCCCTCTGCGACCTGATCGAACAAAGCTACTTCCGCGTGCTCTCCAACCGCGACTATCGTTGGAGCAACGAACTGCTGGTCAAATTCGCCTTTCTCACCCTGCTGTTCGATGACCGGCTCTACATGGCCGTCTCCGAATTGGAGACCGAGCGCGGCTATGCGGATCTCGCGCTGATCGTGCGCCCGGACAAGCGCCGCTTTCAGGCGCTCGATCTGTTGCTGGAGTTCAAATACCTCAGCCTCAAAGACCTCGGCCTGAGCGGCGAGCAGGTGCGCGAGCAATCACGCGAGGCGCTCGCCGAACGCCCAGCCGTGAAAGCCAAGCTCGATGAAGCCGAAGCCCAGGCGCGTGACTACGGCGACACGCTGATCGAGCGCCATGGGCTGAAGGATCTGCGCGCCTTTGCCGTGGTCGCGCTCGGGGTGGAGCGGGTGCTGTGGCGACGGCTGTGAGCGCTGCGGCACCGGCCGGCTCAGGCGGTGATTGCCTCTGCGCTTAAGCAGCACCACCGATCAACACAGATCCTGGCGATCGCCTATGAAGACACCCGGCAACACCCAAAACCGCCGCCGCGAACCCAGCCACGACAGCGGCTACAAACTGCTCTACAGCCATAGCGCCATGGTGAGCGACCTGCTGCGCGGTTTCGTGCCCGGTGCCTGGGTCAAGGCGCTCGACCTCTCCACACTAGAGCGCTGCAGCGGCAGCTATGTCACCGATGATCTGCGCGACCGCGCCGATGACATCATCTGGCGGCTGCGCTGGGGCTCGGACTGGCTGTATGTCTATCTGCTGATCGAGTTTCAGTCGACCATCGACCCCTGGATGGCGGTGCGCATCCAGACCTATCTCGGGCTGCTCTATCAGGACCTGATCCGCGCCGAGTCCTTGAGCGAGAGAGGGCGTTTGCCGCCCGTGCTCCCGCTCGTGCTCTACAATGGTGCCAGCCCTTGGAGCGCCGCTGACACCCTGGACCCGCTGATTGAGCCTGCGCCAGCGGTGCTGGACAGCTATCGGCCACGGCAAGCCTACCTGCTGCTCGATGAACAGCAACGGGCCAAGGCCGGCACGCTGCCCGAGCACAACCTCTGCACCGCCTTGTTCCGGCTTGAGGCCAGCCGGGGTGCCGAGGACGTACTGAGTATCCTGCAAGCGCTGGTCAACTGGCTCCAAGCCCCCGAGCAAACCGGTCTGCGTCGTGCGTTTGCGGTCTGGTTTGGCCGCGTCTTTCTCCCCAAGCGATTGCCGGGCGTCGACATGCCGCCGCTCAATGATCTCACCGAGGTGTATGACATGCTTGCTGACAATGTAGAAACCTGGACTGATCAATGGAAGCGTGAGGGCCTTGAGCAGGGCGTTGAGCAGGGCCTTGAACGGGGCTTGAATGCCATGCGACATATGCTTGTGCGTCAGGCCCGTCGTCGCTTTGGCCCCGCCATCGCCGAGCAGACTGAGCCGGTGCTTGCTCACATCGACAACCTGCGGCAACTTGAAGACTTCGGTGATCAGCTGCTCCTGAGCCAAGATGGAGAGGATTGGCTTGATGCCGTGCGCAAGGCAGGCTCTGATGAGGATCGGTAGGCCACGAGGCTGATCCCGGCAAGCTTGGCCCGACGATCTCGGCCCGCTAACCCCGCCGCGCTGCTGCTGTCGGGGTGCTCGCCCAGTGGATCGGATCAAATCGCAAGGCCGTGCACGCCTAAGCCCGAATCACCTGGATACACCGCCCGCTTGGGCTGAGCCTCTCCGCAACACGGGTCCGCTCAGCGATCGGCGGCTGTCCACTCCGGCGATCAAAGAGCACCAGCCAACCGTCCGCCAGCCCCAAACCAGCCAGATAGTCATCGAGCTGTTCTAGCCCCTGCGTGAGCGGATCAGGCCGCCCATCGCGCCAGACCTTGAGCTCGATGCCCAGCGTCACCGCGCCATAGCGCAGGCAGAGATCCATGCGCCCGGCGCCGATGGCGTACTCGCGCTCCAAGCTGCCGCCGCCGTTGACCACCCGATGCAGAAAGGCCATCAACACCAGATGCGGGGCGATCTCATGATAGGGCGCGCTTTTGAGCAGCGGCTCGCCGTGCTGGCGCCAGAAGCTGAGAAAGGCCTCCAGCAGTGCCTCTGAATCAAGTTGGCCCTGCGCGTCAAGCCAGGTCGGGGCGATGCGCGGCAGTGAAGCCTGAGGCACCAGCGCCAGGATGCGCGGTAAGACCTCGCGATAGATCGGATTGGCGATCTCGATGCCACCGCCATCGCGCTGGCGCAAGAGTCCGAGATCAGTCAGATACTCAAGATCGCTGAGCGGCAGCTGTTCCAGCGCCTCGCCGGCTAGCATCGGCTCAATGATGCGCCGCACTCGCTCCTCGCGCAGCTTATCAGCCAACTGATCGAGATGGGTCACGCGCCTGAGGATCAGCTGCTCCTTGGCCTGGTCAATCAGGGCCACATCAATCGGCCGCGCGCGATCACGCCCCTCCGGCATGCGAAAACAGCACTCATAGGCCAGCGCATTGACCAGCCACGGCTGACCCTGGGTCAACATCCACACCCGATCGAGCGCCTCCGGGGTAAAGACCTGGCCGGTGTCCTGAGTGTGCTCTGTCAGCAAGGTCCGCGTTTCCACCGCGCTGAAATCCCCCAGGCGCAGCGACTCGGCCTTGATGTTGAAGGCACTACCGCCGGTGATCGGCGCGGGCTCGGAGCGGGCATGGATACGGTAGTCGCGCAGGTCGCGCACACCACAGAGGATCACCGTATTCGGGGCGTGCGCTGGGCGCTTGGTATAACCAGCGCGCAACTGGCGCAGCAGCGAGACCAGGGTGTCGCCAACCAGGGCGTCGACCTCGTCGAGCAAGAGCACCAAGGGGCGCTCCAGGCGCGCGCACCAGCGGCTCAAGAAGACCCCCAGCGCTGAGCCCGGTGGGGTTTGCGCTAGCACCTCGCGCGCCAAGGCTGGCGCCTCGGTATCACCGACGCCATCGCTCGCCCACGTGGCAATGTCCGTGACGATGGTCGCCATCGCCGGATCGAGACGCTCGCGATAGGCCTGCGCGCCCTCCAGATTGGCATAGACGGCCTGATAGCGGCCCTCGCGATTGAGATGCTCCAGCAAAGCCAGCAAGCAGGAGGTCTTGCCGGTTTGGCGCGGGGCGTGGAGCAGGAAGTATTTCTTCTGCGAAATCAGCGTCCGCACCTCATCGAGGCGCCAACGCTGGAGCGGCGGCAGCAGGTAATGCTCATCGGCCCGCACCGGCCCCTCGGTATTGAAAAAGCGCATCAGGGCAGGGCTCTCATAGATCGGTTCCGAATGGTCAAGGGTAGCAGTAAGCCATGGTGCCCGCTCCATCAGGCCGAGCATGGCGGGCCGCGCCCAGCATTCAGCGTATTCGACATGGCGCTGACCTTTCAATGCACGCCGTTGCCGAGCCGGATGCATTGGTTGCCCGCTTCATGTGTCTTCAAGGCCCTGCTTGGCACTGAACCCCACCGCGCGGCTGATCCACTGCCTCAACCCCATGCCGAGGCTGAAAAGCGTCGCCTCATCTTGCGCAAACGACATCAACGCCGCGCCTGCTATGCTCAGGCATAACGTACCCGCAACAGGCGCCGCCCCATGCACTTCCCCTACGGCCTCAGTGATTTTGGCACCCTGCGCGAGGAGGATTATTGGTACCTCGACCGCACGGATCGTCTTCCCACCCTGGAGCAGGCGGGGCGGCAACTCATCTTCCTGCGCCCGCGCCGCTTCGGCAAAACATCCCCAACCTGGTCGCGCGCGGCCTCTATGTCGAACGCCTGCGCGAGCGCTGGCTGCCATCGACCGGACGCTCCCGCGACCTCCAAGACGTCGTGCGCGCCCTCGGTCAGCATGGCGATCTAGCGCCCCTCTGCGACCTGATCGAACAAAGCTATTTCCGCGTGCTCTCCAACCGTGACTATCGCTGGAGCAACGAACTGCTGGTCAAATTCGCCTTTCTCACCCTGCTGTTCGATGACCGGCTCTACATGGCCGTCTCCGAATTGGAGACCGAGCGCGGCTATGCGGATCTCGCGCTGATCGTGCGCCCGGACAAGCGCCGCTTTCAGGCGCTCGATCTGTTGCTGGAGTTCAAATACCTCAGCCTCAAAGACCTCGGCCTGAGCGGCGAGCAGGTGCGCGAGCAATCACGCGAGGCGCTCGCCGAACGCCCAGCCGTGAAAGCCAAGCTCGATGAAGCCGAAGCCCAGGCGCGTGACTACGGCGACACGCTGATCGAGCGCCATGGGCTGAAGGATCTGCGCGCCTTTGCCGTGGTCGCGCTCGGGGTGGAGCGGGTGCTGTGGCGACGGCTGTGAGCGCTGCGGCACCGGCCGGCTCAGGCGGTGATTGCCTCTGCGCTTAAGCAGCACCACCGATCAACACAGATCCTGGCGATCGCCTATGAAGACACCCGGCAACACCCAAAACCGCCGCCGCGAACCCAGCCACGACAGCGGCTACAAACTGCTCTACAGCCATAGCGCCATGGTGAGCGACCTGCTGCGCGGCTTCGTGCCCGGTGCCTGGGTCAAGGCGCTCGACCTCTCCACACTAGAACGCTGCAGCGGCAGTTATGTGACCGATGATCTACGCGACCGCGCCGATGACATCATCTGGCGGCTGCGCTGGGGCTCGGACTGGCTGTATGTCTATCTGCTGATCGAGTTTCAGTCGACCATTGACCCCTGGATGGCGGTGCGCATCCAGACCTATCTCGGGCTGCTCTATCAGGACCCTGATCCGCGCCGAGTCCTTGAGCGAGAGAGGGCGTTTGCCGCCCGTGCTCCCGCTCGTGCTCTACAATGGTGCCAGCCCTTGGAGCGCCGCTGACACCCTGGACCCGCTGATTGAGCCTGCGCCAGCGGTGCTGGACAGCTATCGGCCACGGCAAGCCTACCTGCTGCTCGATGAACAGCAACGGGCCAAGGCCGGCACGCTGCCCGAGCACAACCTCTGCACCGCCTTGTTCCGGCTTGAGGCCAGCCGGGGTGCCGAGGACGTACTGAGTATCCTGCAAGCGCTGGTCAACTGGCTCCAAGCCCCCGAGCAAACCGGTCTGCGTCGTGCGTTTGCGGTCTGGTTTGGCCGCGTCTTTCTCCCCAAGCGATTGCCGGGCGTCGACATGCCGCCGCTCAATGATCTCACCGAGGTGTATGACATGCTTGCTGACAATGTAGAAACCTGGACTGATCAATGGAAGCGTGAGGGCCTTGAGCAGGGCGTTGAGCAGGGCCTTGAACGGGGCTTGAATGCCATGCGACATATGCTTGTGCGTCAGGCCCGTCGTCGCTTTGGCCCCGCCATCGCCGAGCAGACTGAGCCGGTGCTTGCTCACATCGACAACCTGCGGCAACTTGAAGACTTCGGTGATCAGCTGCTCCTGAGCCAAGATGGAGAGGATTGGCTTGATGCCGTGCGCAAGGCAGGCTCTGATGAGGATCGGTAGGCCACGAGGCTGATCCCGGCAAGCTTGGCCCGACGATCTCGGCCCGCTAACCCCGCCGCGCTGCTGCTGTCGGGGTGCTCGCCCAGTGGATCGGATCAAATCGCAAGGCCGTGCACGCCTAAGCCCGAATCACCTGGATGCACCGCCCGCTTGGGCTGAGCCTCTCCGCAACACGGGTCCGCTCAGTGATCGGCGGCTGTCCACTCCGGCGATCGGTAGTGCCCCAATCCATGGGATGACTGTGTGAAATACGCTTAAAGTATCAGCGGGTTACGAAAACTCATCCTGCTTATCGGGGCACTACC
>NZ_JAYESN010000165.1:0-7392 GCF_034860625.1 Lamprobacter sp. | reverse complement strand
GCCGCCAACAACTGGCCGCACAGCAGGCGCGCGCCGAGGTGCTGCTGGCGCAGGCCGAGCAGGACCTGGCCGATACCCGCTTCGAGGCACCCTATGCGCTGCGCCTATCCGAGGTTGAGGTCGAGTTGCATCAGTACATCGCGCCGGGCCAGCCATTATTCAGCGCCGACAGTCTGGCCGCCGCCGAGGTCGAGGCGCAGATCCCGCTCGGCATGCTGCGCCGTCTGCTCGGCAGCGTCGCGACTGCGCCCAACGCGCCAAATGCGCCAAATGCGCCCAACGCACCGATTCCCGAGACGCAGCGCCTCGACGAGCGCATGGACTTCAGCGCCGTGACCGCCGAGGTGCGCCTGGTCGGCGACGAACAGGTGCGCTGGCCAGCCGAACTGACTCGGGTCGCCAGCGGCCTAGACCCGGTTACCCGCAGCGCGCGGGTGGTGGTGCGGGTCGCGCATCCCTATCGCGATGCCAGCCCGCCCGATCGCCCGCCCTTGCAGCCCGGCATGCTGACCGAGGTCATCCTGTCCGCGGCCAGCCCCGAGCCGCGGTTAGTCCTGCCGGCGGCGGCCGTGCATGCGGGCCTGGTCTACCGGCTCGACGCCGAGGATCGACTCCGGCACAACCCGGTCGAGATCGCCTTCGAGCAGGGCGGCCTTGCCGTGATCGCCGCTGGCCTCGCGCCAGGTGATCGCGTCATCGTCGATGATCCACTACCCGCGATCGACGGCATGGCGGTGACCCCGCGCAATGATCCGGCACTTGAGGCGCAACTGAAAGAAGCCGCGCAAGGGCGGTCAACGCCCGCGGCCGGAGCCACTCGATGATCCGCTGGTTCGCGGCGCACCCGACCGCTGCCAATCTCCTGCTGCTCCTGCTGCTGGCGGCGGGCCTGTTCGCCGCACCGACCCTGCAGCGCGAGACCTTCCCCGACTACCGCCCGACCGAGGTCGGCATCGAGGTCGAGTACCGCGGTGCCAGTGCTGCCGATGTCGAGGAGGCGATCTGTCGGCGGCTGCGCGATGCGCTCAAGGCGGTCGATTTTCTCGATGAGCTGATCTGCGTCGCCCAGGACAACCTCGCCAACGCCACCGCGACCCTGCAGCCCGGCGGCGACGCGCTGCGCTTTCGCAGCGACATCGAAACCGCCGTGCGCGCCATCCGCCATCTGCCGGCGCGCGCCGAGACGCCGATCGTCCGCTCGCTGCATCAGAGCGATCTGGTCGCGGCGGTGGCGATCAGCGGCGCGCTGCCGCTGGCGCAGCTCGAAGAGGTCGCGCGCCGGCTCGAAGACCGCATCCTGCGCCTGCCCGGTGTCGCTGAGGTCCAGATCCAGGGCCTCTCGCAACGCCAGTGGCAAGTGGAGGTGCCGCGAGACATTCTCGCTCAGCACGGACTCTCAGCGCGCGATCTCGCGCAGCTGATCGCGCGCCAGAACATCGACCTACCGCTCGGCATCCTGGAGGGCGACGACCGCGAGCTGCTGCTGCGCTTCACCGATCAACGCCGCTCGCTGCGCGACCTGGCCGACCTGGTGGTGGTCGCCAGCGCCGAGGGCGGCGAGCTGACCCTGGGCCAGCTCGCCAAGCTCTCACAGGTCGGCGAGCGCGCCGAGGAACAGATCCGTTTCAACGGCGAGCGCGCGCTGGTGCTCGAGGTCAGCAAGGGCCTGCACGACGACGCGCTGCGGGTCTTCAACGCCCTCCAAGCCCTCATCGACGAAGAAAACGCACAACCCTTCGACCAACCCGCACCCGCAACCGCACTCACACTTAACCCTGACGCCTCTTCCCTGAACACGCAGGCGTCCGCACTCACGTCTCAATCCCCACCACTCACTCCTCACTCCTCTCAACTCACTCCTCAACTCACCCTGACCCAAGACATGACCAGCATCGTGCGCGATCGGCTGCAGATGCTGGTCGGCAACGGCCTGATGGGGCTGCTGCTGGTGGTGTTGGTGATGAGCCTGTTCTTCCGTCCACGCCTGGCGCTCTGGGCAGTGCTCGGGCTGCCGGCGGCCTTCGCCGGGGCCTTTGTAGTGATGGCCTTGACCGGGCTATCGCTGAACATGATCACGCTGGTGGCATTGCTGATGGCGATTGGCATCGTGATGGACGATGCCATTGTCATTACCGACAACATTGCCGCGCGGGCGAGTGCGCAACGGGGTGCTCAAGATGCGGGCAGCCATCCGTCCGGTGACGGCGCTGGCCAAGGGGCCAGCAACGAGGACAAGGATGCGGCCAACGCTCCCCCAGAGATCTCCGCTGCCAGCAGGGTTGCACCCTCCTCGCTCGACACCGTCGTCGCCGGCACCCGCGAGGTGCTGCCCGGCGTACTGTCGTCCTTCCTGACCACGGTCTCGGTGTTCCTGCCGCTCTCCTTCCTCGCCGGCGAGCTGGGTGCGGTGCTGCAGGTGCTGCCGATCGTGCTGATCGCGGCGCTGGCGGCGAGCCTGATCGAGGCCTTCCTGATCCTGCCGCATCATCTCAAGGGCAGCGTCAACGGTCTGCGCGAGGTGCCTGAGTCGCGGCTTCGAGCGCGGCTTCGCAGGCTTCCGCGAGCGCGTCGGCCGCGTCGCCGATGCGGCCATCCGCGCCCGTCATGCGGTGCTCGGTCTGGTGCTGCTGGTGCTGATCGGCTCGGTCGGCTTCGTCGCTGGTGGCCACATCGGCAGCGAGGCGATGCCCTCGATCGACGGCGATGTGCTGGAGGCGCGCATCCTGATGCCGCAGGGCACGCCGCTGACGCGCACCCAGGCGGTCGCCGCGCAGGTCGAGGCGGCGATGCGCCAACTCGATGCCGAGCTGAGCCCGCAACAGCCCGAGGGCGCCGCACTGGTCGAGGCGATCCAGACCCGCTTCAATCACAACCCGAGCGCGCAGGAGGCCGGCCCGCATGTCGCCACCGTCATCGTCGATCTGCTCGAGGCCGAGCGGCGCACGCTGAGCCTGGATGCGCTCACCGAGGCCTGGCGCGCGGCCATCGGCCCGATCGCCGGCATCCATAGCCTGCTGATCCAGGAGCCTGGCTTCGGCCCGGCCGGCATCCCGGTCGAGATCCGCCTGCAGGGCGAAGATCTGGATGCGCTCAAGGCCGCCGCGCTCGATGCCAGCGAAGAGCTGGCCGGCTATGCGGCGGTGTTCAATGTCATCGATGATCTGCGCCCCGGCAAACCGCAGCGCCGCTACCAGCTCGCCGAGGGCGCCCATGGGCTGGGGCTGACCGCCGAGGAGGTCGCCGCGCAACTGCGCGCCGCCTGGCTCGGCGAGATCGCCGATAGCCAGCGCATCGGCGCCTGGGACATCGAGATCCTGGTGCGTCAGGCCAAGGACGACCGTAACGATCTCGATGACCTGGCCGATCAGACCATCCAGCTCGCCGATGGCCAGCGCGTACCGCTCAGCGCGGTGGCGAGGGTCAGCGAGCAGCGAGACTGGGCGCGGATCACCCGTATCGATGGTCGTCGCACAGTTACCATCGCCGCCGATGTCGATGCCCGGCTGGCCAGCGGCCAGGCCATCGTCAGTGATCTGCGGGCACGCTGGCTTAGCGACTTCCAGGCGCGGCATCCGAGGGTGGAGGTACAGTTTGAGGGCCAGGTCGCCAATGCCGCCGAGACCGGCGGCTCGATCCGCCGGGGACTGCTGATCGGTCTGCTCGGCATCTTCGTCATCCTCTCGTTCCAGTTCCGTGGCTACGTCGAGCCATTGATCGTGATGCTGACCATCCCGCTCGCCTTCGTCGGCGCCATCTGGGGCCATGTGCTGATGGGCTATTACCTGTCGATGCCGTCGTTGATCGGCGCCGCCTCGCTGGCTGGTATCGTGGTCAACAATGCCATCCTGCTGATCCAGTTCATCAACACCAATCGCGCTCTGGGCCTCTCTGCCGCAGCCGCTGCGGGCCAAGCCAGCCGCCAGCGGCTCCGTGCGATTCTGATCTCTTCACTGACCACCATTGTCGGGCTGGCGCCGCTGCTGGCCGAGACTAGCTCCCAAGCCGATGCGATCAAGCCACTGGTGATCTCGGTGGTGTTTGGGCTGCTCAGCGCGACGGTGCTGGTGTTGTTGGTGATCCCGGCGCTCTATGTGCTCTTGGATGATCTCGGGTTGGCGCGGCCGAGGGTGCGAGCGGATTGACCGAGGTTCCTGGTGGAGAAGACGCTCGATTCAGCCGGGAAGCGACATGCCATGTCGTGAGAACTTGAGGATCATCGGCTAGCGGAATCGCCCCTAGTGCTACTCGCCACATCGAGGCTCAACCTCACTGCGTCTCCGTCACGCCCTGCACCGGCTCGGTCGGCAGATCCTCGGTGCTCGGCGCCTCGGGCGCCCGCAGGCGCAGGGCCGCAGCCTGGGCCTGACGGCTGTAGTCGATGGATTCAGCCAGGATGCGCGCAGACTCCTGATCGGCATGGAAGCCCTTGGAGTTCTCGCTGCTGATGTAATCGAGCCGCCACATCGCCTTGCGCTGCAGGTCGAGGGCCTCTTGGAGTTGGTCCGCGCTTGCACCGCCGGCCTTGGCCTCCAGGATCGCATCGAGCATCGCGGTCATCGCCGCGCCGGCCCGCTCGGTGAGCGCGACGGTGCGGCTCTGAATCGCGCCAACGCGTGCCTTGAGTTCCTGCTCAGGGACGTTGTGGCAGGTCTGGCAGGCGCTATTGATGTTCTCCATCGGGCTGCGCACGTTGTGGTTGCTGACCTTCATCGCGCCCTTGCGCTCGTAGGGCATGTGGCAATCGGCGCAGGCGACGCCGCTGCGCGCGTGAATACCCTGGCTCCACAGCTCGAATTCGGGGTGCTGGACCTTGAACACCTCGGCGCCGGTCTCGCCGTGCTCGTAGTCATAGAAGCCGGTGCCGTCCGGGAAGGTCGCCTCCTCCCAATAGGCCTCCGCATCATCGGCGCTCAACCCCTTGCCCCAAGGGAAGGTCAGGGTGTCCTGATTGCCGCAGTAGTACTCGACGTGGCACTGGCCGCAGACGAACGAGCGCATCTCCTGCGGCGTGGCGAGTTCATTGGGGTCATAGGGCTCGCTGCGGCTGCCCCGGCGCCACTGTTCGATGCTGGGCAGATGCGGTACCGCGCCCTCGCCGTCGGCCAGCTCGGCGATGCCGAGCAGGAAGCCTGGGCGGGTCACGCGGATCTGCATGGTCTTGGGATCATGACAATCGACACAGCTCACCGGATGCGCCTCGCCGAGCATCTGCGCATGCTCCTCGGAGACGGCCTCGCCGGCGTATTCGCCGCTGAAGCCACCGGGCGGCGCGAGCGGGAACACCGGCTCGTTCTCGCCTGGGGTGCCGTCCGGCGTGGCGTAGAGCATCGCCAGCACCTCCTGATAGGGCCGCTGACTCAGCTCCTGGAAGCCGCGGATCACCGCCGGCTGATTGAACTCGGCGGCGAGCTTGTCATCGGTGACCTCCTCACCCATCGCCTCCAGACCGACCCGGCGGTAGAGCACGTTCATCGAGCCATGGCAATGCAGGCAGGCGCCCGCCTGCGGCTTCTGGGTCACGCGCTCGGTCACGCCCTGGTCGTAGAGCATGTAGGCATGGCCGCGCGCCTCGCGGTAGTCGATACTGAAGGCATAGCCGGCATAGAGCCGCTTGAGCCAGGGTTGGGTCTCGAGCTTGCTCTGCGGCATAGCGCTGCTGCCGCCGTAGAACGCGTCGCCCGAGGTCGATTTCCAGCCCGCGAACTGATGCGGCCAGTTCTGGCCCCAGGGCTCGGGGTCGGTGGTGATCTCGTCGACCTCGACCACTCGCACGAACGGCTGGCGGGCGTCCTGCTTGTGGCTGAACATGGTGATCAGCACATAGGTGACGATCAAGCTCGCGACGACGGCGACGCCGAACACCGCCCCGAGCACGAGCGCGCGACCCGCTTGCCGGCTGCGGCGGGTCATCGGCGCAGGCGACGCCAGCAGCAGCCGCCCGCGCACCCCTGGTCGGCGAGCTTCCAGCGCACGCGGAGGTGGAGCTTGGTGAGCGTTCTGGGTCGATTGCGTCATGATGAACCTCTTGATCGAAGCATGAGGGATGATCGGTTGTAACTCAGCGCCGCTGCGCGTGGCCGACGTCGCTGTGGCAATGGACGCATGACTGCATGGCGCCGCCGGGCTCGGCCGGGAGCAAGTGATTCACCAGCGCGCGGTGGCAGTGGAGACAGGCGCCTTGGGCGACACGCCGATTCTGCGCGCGGATCTGGATCGGCTCGTGGAAGTCGCCGGTGGTGAAGGCCAGCGCGTGGAAGAAACCGTTATCGGCCTTGGTCAGCCACTTGCCAATGACGTCGTGCGGCAGATGGCAATCATTGCAGCCGGCGACGCCATGGTGGCTGGATTTAACCCAGGCGTCGTAGTGATCCTGCATCACATGGCAGTTGATGCAGGTCTTGGGGTCGTTGGTCAGATACGACAGGCCATTGCCATAGCCAAAGGTGAAGAGCCCGACACCGCCGAGCACACCAAGCATCGCCGCGACGGCCACGGCTAGCCAGGCGCGCGGTCTAGATGTGCTAGCACGGCTTGGCTCTCGGGTCTTCTTCATCACAGTCTCCGCCCTGCGCAAACCATGGTGCCATCATGACGCCGAATCCCCGATCAGCCAACCCCCCCGATCTCAGCAGACCGGCGCCTGCGTCCCGGTCCAGGACTCTGTTCGACAGGATGATGACGCCATCACCACCCGGAGCGCCTGAGGATGACTGACAAACAGTCGCTTGCACCCGGTTCAGCCGGCCGCCCACGCGAGGTCTTCCTGGCCTTTCTCAAGCTTGGCCTGACCTCGTTCGGCGGCCCGATCGCGCACCTTGGCTACTTTCGCGACGAGTTGGTCCTGCGCCGGCGCTGGCTGAGCGACGCGGCCTATGCCGAGCTGGTCGCGCTCTGTCAGTTCCTGCCGGGGCCGGCGAGCAGCCAGGTCGGCTTCGCCCTCGGCTATCTGCGCGGCGGCATCCGCGGCGCGCTGCTCGCCTGGGCTGCCTTCACCCTGCCCTCGGCGCTGCTTCTGCTGGCCTTCGCGCTCGGCGCCGATGCCATGGGCGGCGCGCTGGGTCAAGACCTGCTCCGGGGGCTCAAACTGGTCGCGGTGGCCATCGTCGCGCAGGCGGTCTGGGGCATGGCGCGCAGCCTGGCGCCCGATCGCGAGCGCGCGACCATGGCCTTGGCCGCAGTCCTGTTGGTCACCTTCGCGCCGAGCGCGCTGGGCCAGATCGCGGCGATCCTGGTCGGCGCCTTGGCCGGTCTGCGCTGGTGTCGAGCGCTCTCCCCACCCGTTTCCCAGGCGCAAGCGCTGGCCGTGCCGCTGCCGCGCCGCGTCGGGGTCCTGCTGCTGGGGTTGTTCGCGCTGCTGTTGTTCGGACTGCCGCTGCTGGTCGCCGCCGACGT
>NZ_JAYESN010000164.1:0-7415 GCF_034860625.1 Lamprobacter sp. | reverse complement strand
GACAGGTACCGACTGGGTCGGCCCCGAAGCCCCGGCGAATCCGGATGACTACGATGAGGTCTTCCTCAGCACCGATGGCAATGACACCATCGAGAGCGTCGTCTCCGCGCTGGTGAGCATCAACACGCTGAACGTGGCCGATCAGCTCGACGGCGGTGCCGGAACCGACACCCTGAACGTCGACATGCAGGGTAACTTCGGCGGCTTCAGCACCGCGGGTGGTCTGAGCAACGTCGAGATCGTCAACCTGAACAACAGTACTGCCATCGAGCGCAACTTCAACGCGGCAGATATCGAGGGCGTCACCGAGTACAACATCGACGCCACCGGTGCGGCGGTCAACCTGACCAACCTGGGCAGCCTCGCGCCAACGGTCAATGTCGCCAACCAGGCTGATGGCGCTACCACCCTCGGCTTTGCCACCGACGTCACTGACGGCACCAGCGACAGCTTTGCTATCGGCCTGAATAACGTGGGCACACCTGCGGATGCAGACAACAATATCGACCTCGCTCGAGTCACGCTGACCGTCGATGGCATCGAGACTCTCAACCTCGACGTCGCCGGTGCGAACGTGGTGGCTCTGGGCTCCGATGACGCTGAAACGATCAACGTCACCGGCGCTGGCTCGCTCAACCTCACTGATGTTGGCACCAGTCTTGAAACCTTCGATGGCTCGACCGCTACCGGCGATCTCGATATTGCGCTCGCCGATGCCACCGGGATGACCTCGGTCAAGACCGGCAGCGGAAACGATACGATCCGCGCTGCGATGAGCAATGACCTGACCGTCAACGCGATCATCGAGGGTGGTGAAGGCGATGACACGCTCGCGGTGACCGGTGGTGCCGCCCTGCCATTGCAGCAGTATCAGATGACTGGCGTGGAGACCTTCCGGGTAGGAACGCTTGGGAGTGCCTTAAACTACTCGGCCTTGAACACGACCGGGCTGACGACGTTGCAAATGGTTGGTGCTCCAGGTTTTAACGCGGCGTTCACAGACCTTGGCGCAGCGGCGATGACCGTCGAGCTGCTTGGTGCTAGTAGTGGTACGCACGCCATGACGGCCGATCACAGTGGTGCAACCACGGTGAAGGTGACCGCCAGCGATGAGGCCGATGCCGATAGCATCGATAACAATAAAAACACTGTCACTGTCGCCAACTCAGTTGGCGCATTGAGCCTGATGGTCAGCGAGTTCGCGAACTACACAGGCACTGTCGCCGCAGCAGAAGCGACGAGTATTAACGCGCAGATCGATGGCGCCATCAATGGAGCACTGACCGCTGGTTCGGCCCTCTCCGGTATCTTCAACAGTGGAACCGCAGCGTCGGTGCTGAACCTCACAGCGGCTGAGATGACCGATCTGCAACTCAGCGCCGGTGGCGATTTCGCTTTGACCGCTTCGACACTCACCGCACTCCAGAGTCTGACCGTCGATACGGCCGGGGATTTCGTGCTGCCAGCTGGCGCTGATGCTCTGGCATCCGTCACGCTCAGTGGCACCGGCACCGCCAACATCGGTGCGATCGACAACACTGCTGCGGGTTACGGTCTCAATATCACGGCCGATAGTCTGACCGATAACAACGGCACCGACGCACTCACCGTCGGAGCGCTGACGACCTCAGCCTCGAACAACATTACGGTTAATGTGGCCGGTGTGGATGGTGCGGTCGCATTGAACGCGATGACCGTTGCCGGCGGCACCACCGGCACCATTACCGTCGATGCCAATGGCGCTGGGATTGATGCTTTGACGTTTGCTGCAGGCGATCTCGAGGCAAGAACCGTCAACGTCGATGCCGCCAATGCAGATGCTGGGCTCGATGTCGACATCGTGGCTCACAGCAGCGCCACCGCCACCGGCACGACCAAGAACTTCGTCAACGATATCCAGGTCATCGGCTCAGCCACGGCGACAAACCTCACGGTCAATATGACCGGTGGTATCAATGACGATACCTTTACTGTGATTTCCGGAGCTGCAAATCAAAACTTCAACCTCACCGTTGATGGCAAGCTGCAAGCAACGGCAACTGGTGACCAGTTGATCCTTGATGCTGCTGGTGGAAACCTGAACGTCTCCAGCCTGTCGATGACGGGCATCGAGAAAATTACGGTTGACGATGATTCCGACACCGTAACCGTCGCCGCCGCCGGTGTGACGGGCAAGACCTTTACGCTCGAGGGTACAAATGCTAATGATGTGCTGACCGTGCAGGGAACGGCGGGTAATGACACCATTGACATGAGCAACGTCACGCCTGATGGGACTACCCCTGGCGTGTTGAGCATCAACGGCCTTGCGGGGAATGACACCATCACCGGCGGCGCGGGCAACGACACCATCACCGGCGGCGCGGGCAACGACACCATCACCGGCGGCGCGGGCATTGACACCATGACAGGTGGAGCGGGCGACGACCAGTTCGTGATCAATCTCACTGGCGATACCGGAAGCACCTTTGCGACCGCTGATACCATTACCGACTTTAAGGTCGCAGGAGCGGATACGATCAAAACCGGTGTGGCTGCAAATGCAACTAACTTCACAGCCGGCTCCCAGATCAACGGGGCAGCGATAGCTACCGAGGCTGCAGCATTGACGGCTGTTAATGGAGTACTTGATGAAACTGTTCTGTATGCAGTCGTCTATAACTTCAACGGGACGGGAAATGGCTATCTGTACTACGATGCAGATGGGGACGTTTCGTCTGGTTTGTCGGTGATTGCGTTGACCGGTGTTGACGCTACGGGTGACGTGGTTGCTGCAGACATTGTTGCTTAGTCAGCACAACGCCTTGCGAAGGCGGCTAACCGCAATGTGTTTCCGAGCGACCCCGTTGGGCTGATACGCAACTCAGCCCCTTCAACCTCAGGGCAAGGATGCCCGAATGTTTTGACAACCCCGCTCCCGCACCGTCGGGGCGGGGTTTTTATTGTCCAGACAGCCAAGCTCAAAGCAACGCATCAAATTGAATTGCTTTGGTCGCCACCAACCAATTATGGAGAAATAGAATGACATCTCAGCAATATTCCGTTAACGAGCAAAAAATCCACGCCGTACTAAAAAATGGTAATGCAAACAAAATCAACCAATGCGCTGCGATTTTAAGAATTATAGATCAAGCAGAGGATGCAGGTAGGGCAGCGTTGATTCGCTTTGCTGCGGAGTTGATCGAAATGGTCAAGTCCAACCACCAGGGCGGTAGCAATGATGATTTAATTCTGATTACGGACAATGAAAAAGAGCGGCTTCAAGAAAGATTTGGTAAGATTTCTGATGAAATGCTAAAGGCATTAATAGCCGAAAACCTAGAAGAGCCGATCTTTTATCAAAAACTTTGGGGGATTGTGAATAACCCGTTTTTCAGCGAATCTAATGCCAGGGAATATGTTTTTTATAACTTGTTGATGGACAGTCAGATTCCATATTTTAAAGTCGATGACGGCTTGCGCATGAGTAACGATGAATTTCAGAAAACGCTCGGTGCTCTTTTTTCACTCAAAGCGGAAGTGCGCTTCCTGTTGAAACGCGATTTTGATCAGCGCACGCAGCGGGCAAGTAACTTGCTCGACCTATTCGACAAGGTTACTGACCGCAATGATAAGGTAGTGCTCATGGCTTATCTTCTCGGGTAATGTTCGAACAGCATCGATGAGCTTGCCCTACTAAGGGTACTACAGAAAGCGACACGCTAGGGGGTGACCATGTCTGGAAGCATTGATGTATTCATCGAACAGGCGTTAGCAGCTGCACAATCTAGCGAAGTGATCGCTAACGACTCTAACGTGACCAATGCCTCGCTGGCAGATATGCGCATGAGCGATCAATCCGGAAAGAAAAGTTTAGAAGAACGAGTCAGACGTCTGGAAATCCAATTTGAAACACTCTTGTCAGTGAAAGCCCCGCAGCAAAACTTTCTGTTTTCGAATACGGCGCAAAGTCATGCAAAAAATAGCAGCGACATTACCCTCTCCAACAATTTAGAACAGAATTGGGAGGCGCCGTTAGCGGAGGTAGCTGAGGTGTTAAATCAACAAAATCAGGACGATGTCATGGAAATGTTTACTACACTGCGAGAAGAACTGCAAAGAAGCAGACCGCGAAGTGGGACGGTCAAGGGGCTTTGGGATCAGATTTGTGTGGCTGCGCCAGCGGTCAAGCAGTTGCTGGATATCACCCGCATCCTCGGAGGTTAGTCGCTAGATGCGCAAAAACCAAGGGCACGGATGGCGCTAGTGCAGCCCTGTTAAATACCTGAGACCGTTCCTGGATATTGACGCTATCATGACGCGTTACTCGCATTGCTCCTGATCAGAGGTTCTCACCGATGCCGCGCTGCACCGCCCAACCCCATTCATGTGTCCGGCAAAGACATGCGCGCCCTGGAAGCCCTTGAGCGCCGACACAACGCGCCCCAAGGGTTGGTCAAACGCGCCGCCCAGATCATTCTCCTCGCCGCACGCGGGGCGCTGACGAGATGTCCTGAGCGTGCAGAGAAGCCATGATGTCGCTAGAAACCGCCTTTCTGCACTTACAGCAAGCAGCCAGCCGGCAGGGCTGCCAAGTGCTGTTGCGGGCACTGACGGAACCGGTGCGGCGGATAGGCGCTAGCGCGTGTCAACTCGGTGCGCTCGGTCTGGATGACCGGCTGAATGATGTGACGCAGCACATCGAGGCCCTTCGTCTCAGCGTTGAGCAGCAGCTGTTCGATGGGCGTTTTGCCGAGCATCTCATTGCCCTTGGGCGCCGTTGTGGCGAACTGGAATTTGCCACAGTAGCCTGCGAATGCGGTGTGGAACTGCATCCTCTGCAAAGCCTGAGAGAGGAGTCTCGGAGCCGTCAGAAGGCGCCGGACTTCGTACACGACAATGATCCTTGTCTGTATTTCGAGGTCAAGACCCTGGCGCGGGTGCATGCCAATCAAAACGTCAGAGCACTGCTTGCCGAGGCACAAGCCGAACAGGACAATGTGCGACGCCAGTTAGCGGGTGGTTCCAAGGTTGCCACCAGCCTAATCGTGGATCAGCCCTATGCGGACAAGCCCTATACCAAAGGGGCCATCGGTGGTTTGATCGAGACCCTGATCTTGAAAACCTGCTCCAACTACAAACCTGGACAATTTTCACATGGCCCGACCGTTCTTGTGCTGAATCTGTTCGATTTACCGCTTTACACTACTGCCCCGGAGCAACTTCGACCGGTTTTTTGGTCGCCCGATCCACCGGTGCCTGGCCCGATGAGTGGCGCCCTCTGGATGAGTGCCTTTGGTGCCCCTGGGAATCTGTTGTTCATGCCGCCGGAATACGCCGGACAACCCGCTGTTGAAGGCGCGATGCGGCTCCACGGAGTGTTGCAGACCCATGCGGATGTACGGGGTCTGATCGTCTTGGCGCATGCCCTAAGCGGCCCAGCGCAGGTGATGGGCTTACTCCTCCGTTCGCAGCGAGATACCTTCATGCAGGACGAAGGCCAATCATGGGAGACGCTGAGCCGCCTTTTCGGGCAATACTGGAACGACGAGCAGGATAGCAACGGTTGGCAGCTCGGTTGATGCCGGCCATGCAGGTTTTGTCGAGCGCGGAAACGAAATCAGTCCACGGTTTAACCCAGGCCCGGCCCTGATCTGAAGGCCAAGCATACGGAAACCGTACGGAAACCGGGTGCGACACCTGCCAAGACCGGTAGCTCTGACCACCAGAGCACGGACGCCCATCACCCCAGACCAACTCCCTCCCAATCCCTCGGCGCGGGGTGTCGTCATCGGCATCGTCCCCGTAGACTGGACTCAATCAAATACCCCCGGAGTCCCGCCATGCCGACTTACCAAGCCATCACCCACACCGACTTTGCCCACCGGCGCTGGAAGCCTTATGACCACTACCGCTTCGCCGCCGCCGAGGCCATCGTGCCCCTGGTCGCCCAGGAACTGGCCAAAGCCTGCCACAGCCTGCCGATCGCCTTCATCCGGCAACAGGACCACTTCATCCCCGCCGCCGTGCAAGGCTTGCAACCGGGCCAGAACCTGTTCGTCGCCCCGGATGGGCGCTGGCTCGGTGGCTACATCCCCGCTGCCTACCGCGGTTATCCCTTCGCCCTCGCGCAAGCCGACACCGGCCAACTCGTGCTCTGCGTCGATCTCGACAGCGAACTGATCGCCGACCAGCACGAGCAACCCTTCTTCACCGACACCGGGGAGCCTGCTCAGCGCGTCAAGGACGTGCTCGACTTCCTCCAGCAGGTGCATCAGAATCGCCAACACACCCAGCGCCTCTGCGCCGCCCTTGAGGCCGAGCAGTTGATCACCGCCTGGCCCCTCAAGCGCCAAAGCGAGGCCGGTGAGCAGCCCATTGACGGGCTCTACCGCATTGATGAGCCCCGTCTCAACAGCCTGGACAGCGACGCCCTCACCCGCCTCCACCAAGCCGGCGCCCTGCCGGTCGCGTATTGCCAGCTCCTCTCGATGCAGCACATCCACACCCTCGGCAAGCTCGCCGAGCGCCAGGCCCAGGCCAAGCCCGCGCTCGACGCCCGTGCGTTCTTCGGTGCTGAGGACAGCCTGAGCTTCGACTGGGACCGCTAGGCGAGACCTCGCCGCTGGGTACACCGCTCTTGGCGCGGATGATCACCGGTGACCAGGCGCTGTTGTGGGTTGCTGCACTCTAGGCAGTTGAAGGCATTGGGGGTGATTTAGACGCTTCGCCGAGCCCGTATCGCGAATCTCGAGCAGACGCTGTATGCTGAAAGCCACCGTTGGTGGTTCCCATGAGGGCATCTCGATGCAGATTGAAGAACTCATTGTTAAAGTTCGTCGTCTTCCAGCTCTCCGTCAGCAGGAGGTCATGGACTTCGTGGTGTTCCTAGAGCAACGTGATAGCGAACCTGGGCAGTCTGACTGGTCAGAGCAAAACTTCCGCGCCATGAGCATTGAGCAAGCGATGCGTGGGCTGGAAGATGAGCCGGACCTCTATTGCGAGGATGATCTCAAAGATCGCTGGTCATGAAGAGCCCCGGTCAGATTGCGTTGATGCCGTTCCCCTTTACCGATCTGACGCATCGCAAGAAGCGGCCGGTACTCCTGTTACGACGACTCGATCATGCTCATGATGACTGGCTTGTGTGCATGGTGTCCTCACGGCTGCATCATGCGCAGCCGGACCTGGATTGGGTACTGAGTCCTAACGATGACGGTTTTGCCGCCACTGGGCTTAAAATGGCGAGTGTATTCCGGCTCTCTCGATTAGCAGTGCTGGATGGTTCTCTGTTGTTGGGCCGGCTCGGTTCAGTATCGGAGACCAGGCTTTGCGAGCTAAGACATCGCCTCAGTCAATGGATAGATTGCAGGAGCGATTGAAGGGTACTTCATCGGTGGGGATATCAGGGACGGACCACGTTAACGGCTGATCTT